>DATHKA010000469.1:0-6051 GCA_035489615.1 Chryseolinea sp. | reverse complement strand
CCTGCATCGCGCCCGGCAGTCTTGTCGTCAATAAAACCGAGTATTTGGAATCGTTCAGTGCCTCGAATGAGTCCGTGGGCGGTTTTCGCATTGCTCGAGGCGAGATATCCGCCAGTGAGCACGATCGCTGTGCTTTTCTCCATGCATATAAATTGAAGGGCTAAAATTTCGTTGATTAAAAGGAGTTTTCAAAAGAAGCCTCGCAACGAATGGGCAATTAGTTTGGGCGGCAAAGCTGCCCATCGACAGTTACGGGACATGCCTCACCGGGGCCTGGAGCACGCTCTTTTTCTGCATGGCGCGTTCTTTTAAGCGGCTCAATTTTTGAGTAGATTTGGTTAAAGACTATCACGGTCAGGCCACGTTCATGAAAAAGCTTATGTTTTTGTTGGTCATGATGGGGTGTACCCTATTTAGCCAAGCACAATCGATTGTCGGTCGCTGGCAACTTGTTAAGCAAAGTACCTGCGTAGAAGATGAACTGGGGGAAGCTGATGACGACACGCAGGCACTCGTCGACGACATGAAGTCAATGTCGGGTGCCACTCCCCAGGTTATCGAGTTCAAAGCGAACAATACTGGCGAGGAAAGCACCAAGATCATCAGCAAGAAAAAATCTTACAATTCAAAATCTTTCTTATATCGCTACAATGAAAGTGGTCTGTACTTTCTTGACAAACGATCCAAGACCATTATTGAGGGGTTTACGGTGGAAAGACTCGAAGGGGACTCCCTCATCATCAGCAACGTCTCTCGCGTTTGCGAAACCAAGATTTTTGTGCGCGTGAAATAGCCCTCCGAACCCAACGTCATCCGTTACCGTTCTTTCGCTACCTTTGCGGGATGCATCAGCCATGCGAGCGCTTAGATTCACGGGCTGACGGGTATTCAAAGTAATTCATGGTCGATACCAAATCCAGACGCGACATCAGGAAACTGAAACTCGACGAGCTCAAACAATTCTTCGTTGAGCACGGCGAGAAGCCTTTTCGTGCCCAACAGGTTTACGAATGGCTGTGGAATAAGTCGGCCAAGGATTTTGATCAGATGACCAACCTTTCGGTCGGCCTGAGGGAGATGTTGAAGGAAAACTTCGCTATTAACCACATCAACGTGGATCGTATGCAGCGGAGCACTGACGGCACCATTAAGAATGCGGTAACGCTATTCGACGGAATGGTGGTTGAATCCGTTTTGATCCCGACGGAGAAACGGATTACAGCGTGTGTTTCATCGCAGGTTGGCTGCAGCCTTGCCTGCAGATTTTGCGCAACGGCCCGGCTAAAGCGCCAGCGAAATCTAAGTCCGGACGAAATTTACGACCAGGTAGTGGCGATAAAAGAACAGGCGCAGCTATACTACGGCCGACCCCTGACGAATATTGTGTTCATGGGGATGGGGGAACCCTTGTTAAACTACGCCAACGTAATGTCGGCCATTGAAAAAATAACTGACCAGAAGGGCCTCAACATGGCCAACAAGCGGATTACCGTGTCGACAGTCGGAGTGGCTAAGATGATCGTGAAGATGGCTGACGACAATGTGAAATTTAACCTGGCCGTTTCGTTGCACGCCGCATTGGACAAGACGCGTTCGGCGATCATGCCCATAAACGATACGAATCCTTTGGCCGAACTAGGAGAATCACTCAAGTATTGGTACAAGAAAACCAAGCGCAAGGTGACGTATGAATATGTCGTGTGGAAGGGGATCAATGACAATGAAGAGCATGCACAGGCGTTGCTCAGATTTTGCAAAATTATTCCCTCGAAGGTGAATCTGATCGAGTACAACCCAATTGACGATGGGGAGTTTCAGCAGGCGAGCGAGGCGTCGCTGAACCTGTACATGGATATCCTGGAGAAGAGCGGCATAACTACCCGCATTCGAAAAAGTCGTGGCAAGGATATTGATGCGGCTTGCGGCCAGCTGGCCAATAAAACTTAATTAACCCGGCATTCATCCTATTGGTGGGGGATGGGCCCTTTGACAGCAATGCGTGAAATGAAGCGCTGGGAGATAACCATTTGTCTATTTGTTTTTTTGTCTCTGCCTGCTTCCGCCCAGAAGCTGACGCACGGCATTGTTGTCGACTCCGTCAATCTAAAGGCGTTGCCAGGGGTACACGTGCGCGTGAAAGGCAAGGATATTTTCGCTGTAACCGGAAGCCTCGGTTCCTTTCAAATACGCGCGCTGCCCATCGATACGTTGGTGCTCAGCATGGTGGGCTACAATACTGCGGTTGTGCCTTTGCTGCTTGAAGAAGAGGATCTGATGATCAGAATGGGCGAGCGATATCAGCTGCTGCAGGAAGTAACCATCTCCGGCAACCGGCTATTTGAAAGCGACATCGTTCGAACAGAAAGAACGGCCCCCAGAAAAATGACTACCGCCGAAGCATTTTCCTCTCCATGGACGTACTTTTCACGCGACCAGAAGGAACGACGAAAAGTGGTGAAGCTGATCAATGAAAATGATCGCATCGAGACGTACATCCAGGTGATCAACGATCAGGAAACGAGAGAGGATATCATGTTCGATCACGAGCTAACCGAAACGCAATATTATAGCACACTTGCACTCTTCAACCGCCAAAGCCAGGATGTGCTTTACTCAACCAATCCTAGTGAGATCATTGCATCCCTGCGGCGATTCTTCGATCGGGCCTATGGAAAACAGAAGTAGTGAAGGGTACTTCAGCGTATGATGCCGAATTCCTTATATCCTTGAACCTCGCCTTCCTGGGTCTCAATTTTCAGCACCACCGCCCTGGGCGGACCTTCCAGGCACCAGGCATAAAACTTGTTGATCACTTCTTGCTCTCCTTCCACATCGATCTGTACATTGCCATTGGGGAGGTTCAATATCGTGCCCTTTAGCCCAAGGCTGTTCGCCACGTCGCGCGCCGATGCCCGATAAAAGACGCCCTGCACTTTTCCGCTGACAACAAATGTGAGATGCTTAACCATGGCTATCTATTGTACATCACAGGATATAATCCGTGCTGAGGAAAGCAGACTCGCGATTTCGGATGATCTGGCTCAACACGCGTTTATTCTCCTCGGTCAATTTTGTTGCCACAATCGTGCGGATGGAAAACACACGCAACGCATCGGCTATTGAAAGTGTGCCCTCTGCAGAGTCCTTGCGCCCATTAAAGGGGAACGTATCAGGTCCGCGCTGACTTTGAGCATTGAGATTAATGCGGCCCACCTGGTTCACAAACGCATCCATTAGTTTCGCCACCCGTGGAGCATCCGTTCCGAATATGCTCACCTGCTGGCCGAAGTTCGATTGCAGTACATACTCAATAGCCTCATCGTCATTGGTAAACGGTACGATGGGCACTACGGGACCGAATTGTTCTTCATTATATACGCGCATCTTATCATTCACGGGAAATAAAACGGCAGGATAAAAAAACGTTTCAGCAACCGTTCCACCCTGCTCATTGACCACCTTAGCGCCATGTTTTTTTGCGTCTTCCACGAGTTCCGTCAGGTAGGCTACCTTACCCGGCTCAGGGAGCGGAGTGAGCGAAACGCCCGTCTCCCACGGCACCCCCGGCTTGAGTTTCAGCACCTCGGCATTGAACTTTTGTATGAAGGCGTCAACAATTGAATCGTGCACAAACAAGATCTTCAAGGCCGTGCAGCGCTGACCATTAAACGAAAGCGCGCCTGTGATGCACTCACTCACGGCTATATCGAGGTCAGCGTCCGGTAATACTATGCCGGGATTCTTGGCATCCAAGCCGAGTACCGCCTTCAGGCGATGAAGTTTCGGATGCAGTTTCTTCAATTCGTTGGCGCCTTTGTTCGTGCCGATGAACGCAAACACATCGATCTTGCCCGTCTCCATAAGGGCCCCGACTGTTTCCCTGCCGCGGCCGTAAATAATATTGATAACACCCTTCGGGAAGCTGTTGCAAAATGCCTCCAGCAGGGGTCGGATCAACAGCACGCCATATTTGGCAGGTTTAAAGACAACGCTGTTCCCCATGATCAGCGCGGGTATAAGGGTCGAGAAGGTTTCGTTTAAAGGATAGTTGTAAGGACCCATGCACAACGCGACGCCTATCGGCACACGTCTTATCTGGGCCATGAAACCCTGCTCCTCAACCAACTTAGCCGAGTTCCGATCGAGCTCTTTATAGGCGTTGATGGTATCAACGATGTAGTCGCAGGTCCGATCGAACTCCTTTTCCGAATCCTTCAAGGTCTTGCCTATCTCCCACATCAGGAGCTTTACTACTTCATTTCGCTTCTGCCGCATATCGGCAAGAAATCTCTCAACGTGCCCGATGCGTTCCGACACACTCATGGTTGGCCACTCACCCCTTCCCAGGTCATATGCACGTACGGCGGAATCCAACGCTTCCAACGACTCCTTCGAAGTGAGTAGCGGTGTACTGCCAATATTTTTTTGAACAAGCTTACCGCCTTGCCTGACGAACACGGGGCTCAGCACGTCATTGAGACTACCTGGCCATTGCCTCAGTTCGCCATCAATAAGGTATTCGCGTTGTTCGATCCGTTCCTGGATCCTGAATTGTTCCGGAATCGATTCTTCGGAGGGAAAAGAAATCATGGGCTGATTGGTTAACTGTGTCCGGATTATGCGCGATTGATCGAGCAAACTTCATCGAAAACGTTTTCTTAATGAATTCTGGTCGATCAACGTGCTAACCCATTCAAATTAACCAATAAACCATCAGAAAAGATCGGACATCCCAAAAGAAGATTGAAGGAACTGACCTAATTGGAATTAGGGGTGCTTAACTAGCGTATCCAAAAAATCAACCAATCAACAAATAGATCAATGTCTTATTCCACACTCCTTGCAATACTTGAGTTTGCCGGGTGCATGTCGCTTGGGTTTGCGTTTATGTCCGAAGTACGCGGGATTTGCATACTGGGGTTTCATGAGCATTCGCTCGTTATAGCGATTGGTCTTTGCGCGTGAGGCCATTCTATCATCATATTCTTTTTGCGCGTTGTACGTTATTCCGCGCGACTTCTTTTTTTCCTTGCGCATCTTCACCGACGGCGCAACAAAATCGGCATCCTCGGAACCTGGACTCAACGTCGTAGGCTGAACGGCGGTCCCTTTGCGAGCAGCCTTCTTTTCCTTACGCGACAGTTGTCCGTACGACGTAAGCGCGATTACAGTCAATATGATGGAGAACAGTAGCTTCATCTGCAGTGGGTTCAAATATATTAACTCCAAAGACCGATTAAAAATTGTTCGGCGACCGGATAAGCGTACAAAAGAGGCCGAATTAATTGCGGACGTGGCTGTATTGGAATTCTATCGAACAAATCAGCCAGTCGTCCAAAAAAAAGAAACTGCCTGCAGTTTCCTGACAGGCAGTTCAAAACCAACCTAAACAAAATATTATTAGCTGCTTTTTGGAACCAACATTGATTGCTGACGGCGGTGAGTCCAGGGAGGCGTCGGGTTTTCGTCTTTCCACAGACCCTTCTTCTTCGATTGCGACGCTACGCGGTAAGATTCAAGCTCGTTTTCCGGATTGCTCTCGTCCGTCCAGGCCAGACCATCCTTCAATAACTGGATGCGTGGATCCTTTTTGCCATCGACAAGCACTTCTGCCGTAGAATTGCCCGTGCGGTCCTTGCCTTTGAGGGTAACGGTCGCTGATTTGTTGAGCGTTAACCGTTCAAGGCATATACGTGCCTCGTCCCCAAATGCCTGGGTTAGCTCGGGACAGTCGATGCCCGATAGCAGGATAGTATACTTGTCGCCATCGGCAGACAAAAATTCCAGGGTGTTGCCGTCGATGACGCGAGTTACTTTGCCCTGTATCGTGCGCGCGTCCACGGACGCTGCCACGATGAATACGAGGAGGGAACAAAAGAAGGTTTTCATAATTCGTGAGTTTCCACAGCTTTTGCAAAAACATCACCATTTGAAAACCAACCCGAAATCGAATTAGAAACGGGTTTTTATCATGTTGAGCCCTTAAATGGTTCCAAATTGGGACGCTGGAGAGCTCAATTTGGGATTCTACTTACAATACTGGTCGATCTG
>DATHKA010000468.1:0-16898 GCA_035489615.1 Chryseolinea sp. | reverse complement strand
GAAGGAAGTAAGGATCAATAACCGTTCGTCGCCGGAGAATCGCACAAAGGCGTGAATCTTATTGTTAAAATTCCCGGCCGTTTGGTTGTGCACGGTAAGGTCCTCGTAGTCACCCATGGCGATGGCGCCGTTCGAAGTAGCGAGGTTCAATAGGTCTGTGTAAAACATCCGCAGTTGTTTCTGCTCGAGTGAAAGCGAATCGCCGTTAAAAGTTCCGCGATTCATCCACTTCTGGTGTTCAGGAACTCCCCAGTAATCGTAGATCGTGGTGCGCCCATCATCGCCCTGGTAACCTTCGTTGGCCGCCGCTGGCTCGCCAACCTCCTGTCCAAAGTATACCATAACGGCACCCCTATCTAACGTGGCGCTCACTACCATCGCGGGCACTGCTTTCCACGGATCACCGGCAAAAAATTTGGATGCTATGCGGTGCTCATCGTGGTTCTCCATGAAGTGCAGCATGTTGTCGTTGATGCCATTCAAGGATGTGCGAATGTCTGCAATTTCGCGCGTGTTTTGTTGCCCGGCAAGCAGCAACCGAAGTGTATCGTACAATTGTACTTTGTCGTACAGGTAGTTGAATCCCCCATTCTCGAGGTAGTTGCGATATTGTCCTGGGTTGTAGATTTCAGCAATGAAGATCAGGTCGTCGCGGTCTGCCTTCACCTGTGGAATAACCCAGTGCCAGAATTCCACCGGTACCATTTCAGCCATATCGCATCGGAATCCATCAATGTCCTTGGAGGCCCAGAATTTCAGGATATCACGCATCTTGATCCATGTGTCGGGTACGGGATCAAAATGAACAGCATGGTTGTCCTGGTAATCGACACCATAGTTCAACTTAACCGTTTCGTACCAATCGTTAATGTTAGGAGTTGCAGAAAATACATTGTTGCCCGTTACTTTAGCGGGCATCTCGTCGAACTTCCCATCCAGGCCCAACTCAGGCGCAGCCACTCTGCGTGGCGGCTGAAAAGTGGTTCCTGGCAGGTAATAGAAGTTATTGGCGGCGCTGAACGCCAATGAGTCTACATCCTTTTCACCCAGATCATTCACGCCCGCCGGTCTCTTGTCCGAGTGATAACGTCGCGCGACATGATTGGGGACGAAATCGATGATTACTTTCAGCCCATTCTCGTGCGTACGGCGGATCAGTTGCTCAAATTCCGCCATCCGGTTTGCCACGTTTACCGCCAGATCGGGATTCACATCATAATAGTCTTTTATGGCGTAAGGGGATCCAGCAATGCCTTTCACGACATCCGGATCATCGGCCGCAATGCCTTGCGCCGAGTAATCAGTCAGCAAGGCATGTTCTATAACGCCCGTGTACCAAACGTGTGTAATCCCCAGATCGCGAATGGCTTTAAGTGCACGCGCATCGACGTCATTGAATTTTCCAACACCATTCTCATCGCGTGTGCCATAAGGCTTGTTAGTCGTGCCCTTATTTCCGAACAATCGCGTCATTACCTGATACACCGCGATTTTTCCTGAACCGTTGTCATCTGACATGAGTGGTGGGATTTTTTCTTTCTGCTTCGAGCAGCCGATCAGCAAAGCAATAATGGTAAGACAAGGTATGAGACCTCTCATAGGTTTGAATTTAAAAAGAAAAGACAGCTTTTTACGCTGTCCTTTCAAAATCGTTGACGAGATGGCTATTACTTCTGGATCGCACGCCGTTTCCTCGCCAGAAGGATATAGATTACCAGAACGACGATACAGATCATCAATCCCAGGAACTCTCGCGCTTCCTCTATGTACCAATGCTCCATCTTGGCGAGATCGTCAAACAAGGCAGCCTTGTTTTCTCGTTTCAACCACTCGGATACGCCGTCGATATAGACGAAACTATATGCCATATACGCCACCAGCAGCACAATCATGAATCTCAGCGGATAAAACGCGAATATCGCCATGATACATACCACGGCCATTGCGCCGTAAATCAGAATCCATATCAAAGGATCTGGATCATTGATCTGCAAAAAGGCAAAGACAAGAAAAAGGACCGCCAGGAGGAAGTTAACAACGCGCATGCTAAGGTAGTATGTGTATTAGAATTTGACCCTAAGTCGTTGATTGCCTCTCCTACCAGGTACTTTAAGTACTAAAAACAACTAATGACTAAGGACGTAAGACTAAGGACCAGCTCTAGTGGAGTGTCTTCATGTACTTGGCTGACGCTGCTACACTTTCCACAGGGTCGCCCGGGAAGGTATCGTACTCTACATACCAGTGTTTAAGCCCTGCCTTTTTCGCATAGGCAAACAACGCTTTGAAGTCGATGGACCCATCACCCACATTGGAATTCTTCGAGTTGTCAGCTTTGCTCATATCTTTGATGTGCCATTGTTCGAATCGACGTGGAAACGCTTCGAAATACTTAACCGGGTCCTTGCCAGCGCGCACGATCCAATAGAGATCGAGCTCCAAACCGACCTTTTTCGGATCGAGTTCCTTCAACATGACGTCGAATGGAATCTGTCCATCCACCGTATCGAATTCAAAGGCATGATTGTGATACTGGAAACGGATGCCATTTTTATTGCACACTTCGCCTGCGGCATTTAGCTTTTCGCATACACGCTTGTAATCATCGATGGTCTTGCGATCGCCTTCGACCAGGTAAGGCATCACCATAAATTCCTGTCCGTTCTTCTTCGCGTCGTCGACAGCTTTTAGCCAGGTATCGCCAGTGATTTGAGCCAGGCCGTAGTGACCACTTGTTACCTTCATGCCGAGGCTTTTGGCATGGTTGCAGAAATCGGAAAAGTTCATACCAAAGATCTGACCGTCCTTGTAGCTAAACGTTTCCAGTTCCTTGTAACCAAATCCGGCCACGCTTTGCAATACACCCTTCGGATCTTTCATGATCGGCTCGCGCACTGAGTATAGCGCAAGTCCCATCCCTTTATGGGCTTTTCCCGCTGCCAGGAATGAAGGCAGGGACAGCAATCCGACGGCTGCAAAGGATGCTGTCTGTACAAACTCTCTTCGTTTCATATGTGGTTGTGGTTTAGGGGCAGTGTAGTGGTAAGGGCTATGCTGAGGGCCTATTTATTATCCAGTCTTAAGCTGCTGAAATAGAACATCGACTTCTCTTTCGCATCCGCGCTCCTGAATACCAGGTAGAGGTCATGGGTACCGGTTTCAGACGAAAGATTGGTGGATACTGAGGCAATTCCAACCTTCGATGAGGTCATTTTGCCGATCAGTTTTCCATCGGGTTTGTCCAGACGAATCTCCACGTCACCACCGGTATTGGTGCTCTTATTTACAATATATGTTGTAACCGTGGCTTTCTTGATACCGCTCATGTCAAGATTCCGGTACACAGCGAAGGAACCATCCAGAAGATTTTCCAAGCCCCATTGGCCCTGATAGTTCACTTTCCGTGCGACCTGAAGGTCGGATACGGCGTTGGCACTGAGGACGTTGCTACGGAGCACAACGGCGTCACTTGCGGAAAGCGAGGGAATAGCGCCCTGGGCTTTGTCGTAATAAGTGGCAGTCAGCACATAAGCTCCGTCAGTTTCTTTGCCGGGCATCACGGAACCACTCAGGGGAAGCTTGGGTTGGTTCTTGTCGGCGGCCAGCGACAGAACGTATTCGACCATTTTGCGCGCATCGTCCACGCTAATTTGGGGATGCGCCGCCATCTCGATAGTTCCCCAAACACCGGCCCCGCCTTTGATTACCTTGGCAGCCAGTACATCTACGGCATCCTTTTGCCCTTTGTACTTGGTCGCTACGTCCTTGTAGGCCGGACCCGCGGACTTTTGGTCGATGATGTGACAGGCCTTGCAGTCGCTCTGAGCGATCAGCGCCTTACCGGGCAATTCAGCGACTGCCTGCTGATGACCTTGCGCGATGTGTGTCATATCGTAGCCCTTCAGGTAGTCGAAGGTGACTATGACACCTCCCCCGGCGATTTTGCCGTCTGTGGTAGAGCCATCTTCCTGGTCAGCAACTGTGACTTCGTATTTGAGTGCCGTATTCGGGAAATAAAACGTTTTGTTTCCACTCGTAATAGCCGCCTTCACAACGGGCGGCTGATTGCCGGCCGTGACTTGAATGGTGCTTGATCCAGCCATCCCGTTGTCGTCGGTCACACGCAACGTGGCGTTCACTACACCAGGCTTGTCAAAGGTCACATCGAATTCGCCGTTATCGGACTTGAGCTTCTTGCCGTCGACATCAAGTTCGTATGTCAATTTGTTTCCATCGGGATCTACCGAGCCCTTGGCAGTAAACGCAACTTGCAGTGGAACGGCCCCTGACGTTTTATCAGCCGCAAAGGCAACAACGGGTGGCCTATTTCCGCCATTAAAGTCGATCCGTACCAGGCGCGCGTCGATGTTCTGTTTGAACCAGACGGTTCCATATTCTATCATGTACAGTCTTCCGTCGGGACCGTAGGCCATGTCGCTGATGTTGTTAAACTTCGTATTCGGCATGAACGGTTCAATGTCGTCGATCGCGCCATCTGATGTCATGGTCACCAGGAACATCCAGTTTCTGATCCAATCATACATCAGGAGCTTGCCATCGAAGTAGTCGGGGAAAGCGGTCGCGACGTTCTTATAGTGTTCGCTGTAATATATTGGTCCAGCCATAGCGTTGCGCCCCCCCTCTTTCACCATGGGGAAGTCTTCAGATTTCGCGTAGGGATACCACACGAAGGCAGGGTTCGCCGGTGGCAACTCTCTCTTTCCGGTGTTGTTGGGCGACTCGTTGATCGGTGCGCTGACGTCCCATTTTTGAAGTACTTTCTTGTTTACGAAATCATACTTGGCGTAGGCATAGTTGTTACCCACAAAGTAGGGCCAACCGAAATTGCCGGCCTTTTTTGCCTGGTTTATCTCGTCGTAGCCACGTGGCCCGCGAAGCGAATCGTTCTGTCCTGCGTCAGGACCCACTTCACCCCAATACACGTAACCCGTTTTTTCATCTATCGATATACGATATGGGTTACGACAGCCCATCACATAGATTTCGGGTCGTGTCTTCTCTTCTCCTTTGGCAAAAAGATTTCCCTCTGGAATCGTATAGGTGCCATCCGCTTCAACATGGATGCGCAGGATCTTTCCCCGGAGGTCGTTGGTGTTTCCGGATGACTTTTGCGCGTCGAATGGCGAACGTCCCGGTATTTCATCCGAAGGACTGAATCCGTCAGAGGCAAAGGGGCTGGTGTTATCGCCGGTTGAGATATAGAGATTCCCATCACTTCCAAAGGCCATTGAGCCAGCCGTGTGACAGCACGTTTCCCGCTGAGTTACAACTTCGATGATCTCCTTCTCCGATGTCTGATCGATCTTGTTGTCCGCAAAAAGAAAGCGACTCACGACGTTCGCTGATCTTTCCGGATGCGCGTAAAACACATATACGAAATGGTTCTCGCTGAATTTAGGATCGAGTGCAAGTCCGATCATGCCGTCTTCGAACTTCGTACCGGGCGTGAAGGTGTTGATAACTTTGACTTTTCCATCGGCAGGATCGTACAATTTCACGGCGCCTTTGCGCTCCAGGAACATGACGCGGCCATCCGGTAGTATCGCCATCTCGGTTGGTTCGTCGAGGTTGAAATCCAGCACGGTCTTCGTGAATCGATTCTCCTCGGGTGCGCGCTTGGTTTTTGCCTTGGCGTAGTCCAGCTTAACACCGTCGCCGATGGCATACCGAATGCCTTGCAACAGGTGGCCCAGGTACAGCGAGTCAGCATAGCTTTCCTTGGTATGGCCCATGCCCGTGTAAAATGAACGACCACCCTCGAACTCATGATACCAGGCGATGGGATGGTTGGTTCCGTTCTCGCCCCCTTCGTACGACGACTCATCCAGACTGAGGGTGACCTGAATGTCGGGAGAGATCTTTTTATAGTTATACCACTCATCCGTGCGCGTCCATGCATCAGGGACGTGATCTTCTCCAAAGGCCTTGACTTTTCGCACCGTGGCTTGCTGGGTTTTGGGATGACTTTTAAACCATGCTCCAACCAGTCGTCCATACCACGGCCATTCATATTCCGTGTCGGCGGCAGCGTGTATTCCTACAAATCCCCCGCCGGCTTCGATGTAGCGCTTGAAGTCATCCTGTTGAGGAACGTCCAGCACATCCATTGTCGTACTCAGAAAGATAACGGCCTGGTAACGTTTGAGGGTTTCGTCATTAAAAACGGAAGCATCTTCCGTGGTATCAACTTC
Organism: Chryseolinea sp.; assembly: GCA_035489615.1. Taxonomy (GTDB): domain Bacteria; phylum Bacteroidota; class Bacteroidia; order Cytophagales; family Cyclobacteriaceae; genus Chryseolinea. The sequence continues at coordinate 10,686 of DATHKA010000468.1, read as the reverse complement.
AAAACCATTCGTCCTGCCAAGCTGCATCAACACCACCTTGCCGGTGTCGATTGATTCATGACGATAACCTTTGGTCTTTGAGAATACGAGTACGCGCGATGGCTCCTTTTTTCCGCATGACAGCAAAAGGCAAAACAATACCGCGATGGATAGATAAGATCTCATGATGGGGGAGTAAAATGTTTTCAGAGAATTACTTCAATTCCCTGATTTTGATGTTTCTGTACCACACCTGGTCGCCGTGATCCTGCAACGCTATGCGACCACCAGTGGCCTTGCCAAAGTCGGGCATTGACTTGAACTTGCTGCCAGCCACCATCGTATCCCACGCTGCATCGTGCATCGTGAAGGTTACGAGTTGCTCGCCATTGAGCCAGAATTGCATCTTGCCGTGGTCGGATACGATCTTGGCTACGTTCCATTCGCCTGCGGGCTTCACGGTCTCTTTAGAAACAGAGATGAGATCGTAAAGATCGCCTGCCCGGTGCTTAATAATCTTTGCATCGGGATGGCAGGTGTTGTCTAATACCTGCATCTCAGGGCCGGTATTGTAAGTCGCCTTATATTTGGGGTCCTCCACTACATTGAAAATGACGCCGCTGTTTCCGCAGTTGGAAATTTTCCATTCAATAGTGAACTCATAGTTCTCGTACGACTTATCAGTAAGCAGGTCACCCCGGCCTTCCTTTGCCTTGCTTTCGAGTGTCAATGCACCATCCTCGATCTTCCAGGCAGCACCCACTGACTTCGTATTAAAGGTGCGCCAACCAGCCGTCGATTTGCCATCGAATAGCAGCGCCCATCCTGCTTTCTTTTCGTTGTCGGTCAATGTATTCTGTGCCATGGCTTCCATCGTGCACGCAGCTAAAGCAGCAATAAATAATGAACTCAAGTAAAATTTTCTCATCCTGGTTGTTTTTCAGATTTTAATAAGCTTCCTGTCAATACAACTAACAAATGCCAATCTCCACAATGCTCTGCCGAAGCAAGGGCTACAACGGCCCCGCAACACGCGGACCCTCGAATTGTAAATTATCATTGTCAATTGTCAATTTGTATTTATTCCTTCAGCTTCTCACCGTCCAGTGAAAGCACGTACATCGCCATCTTCTCGGCATCCGCCATCGGTATGGCGTGTGGCGACATGGGAATTTCACCCCAGACGCCGCTTCCGCCGTCGATAATTTTCTTGGCCAGTAGCCCGACGTTGGCATGGGTAAATTCATATTTCTTGGCGACGTCGGTATGCGACGGTCCGATGATTTTGTTCGTCTGATGATGGCACGTCTTACAGTCGCTGGCATCCACCAGGACCTTCCCTTGCGCGATCAGGTCGTCGGCCGATTCCTTCTTAGGTTCGTCCTTTTCATAGTCATCGTACGCATCCTTCTCCTCCGTTGCCGCCTCCTCTTTCTTGGAGCCGCATGATGTAAGCGCAAAGCTTGCTACACTCAACAAGGCGATGGCCAAAAAAATCTTTTTCATTTGGGTTATGTGATTATGTTAGTAACTATTTTTTTCTCTTTCGTTCCCGGGTTAAAGTCCCAAGATAGTCTTGTTCAGCTTCGTATTCTTCTCTGTTCCGGCGAAGTCATCGAATGCCTTTTCGGTGACGCGAATGATATGGTCCTTGATAAAAGGGGCACCTTCGGCTGCTCCCTGCTCAGGATGCTTAATGGCGCATTCCCACTCCAGCACGGCCCAGCCATCGTAGTCATACTGCGCAAGTTTCGAGAAGATTGACTTGAAGTCGACCTGGCCATCGCCCAGCGAACGGAACCTGCCCGGACGGTTCACCCAGTCCTGATAGCCGCCATAGACGCCGCTTCTTCCGGTAGGATTGAACTCTGCATCTTTAACGTGGAACATCTTAATGAACTGATGATAAAAGTCGATGTATTGCAGGTAATCAAGTTGCTGCAACACGAAGTGACTTGGATCGTAGAGGATGTTACATCGCGAATGTTTTCCAACGGCTTCATAAAAGCGTTCGAATGAAGCGCCATCGTGCAGATCTTCGCCGGGATGAATTTCATAGCACAGGTCAACGCCAGCCTTATCGAAGGCGTTAAGCAGCGGTAGCCAGCGCTTGGCGAGCTCCTTAAAGCCATCCTCAACAAGTCCGGCAGGACGTTGCGGCCACGCATAAAATGTATGCCACATGAGCGCACCAGAGAAGGTACAATGCGCCGTCAGGCCCATGTTCTTGCTCGCCTTGGCAGCAGACTTGAGTTGGTCGATCGCCCAGGCCGTGCGTTCCTTCGGATTCTTCCGTACGCCCTTGGGCGCGAAGGAATCAAAGAGTTCATTGTACGCCGGATGAACGGCGATCAGCTGTCCCTGCAAGTGGGTGGACAGCTCGGTGACCTGTAGCCCGCAAGACTCAATCGTTCCTTTGAATTCGTCGCAGTAGTCCTTGCTTTCAGCAGCTTTCTTCAAATCGATGCAACGCGGATCCCAGGTAGGGATTTGAACACCCACATATCCTAGTGATGCGGCCCATTTACAAATAGACTTCAGGTTGTCGAATGGCGCCTTGTCACCCATGAACTGGGCCAGGAATATCGCCGGTCCTTTTATTGTTTTCATTAAAAGACAGAATCGTTAGTGTATGACTAGTTTAGAACGCGATAGATTAATCGAGCTTGGTCCACTTTTGCGTAGACTTGCTGGACTCCACCACGGTTTGTACAAAGCTCATTCCGTGCACGCCATCATCCACCCCAGGGAAATCATAATCCTTGTTGGTGAGCTTTACACCGGGTTTGTAATCGCGCACGGCTTTGCTGAACGCGCGGTAAATATTCGCGAACGCTTCGAGGTAGCCTTCCGGGTGACCGGCCGGCGTGCGGGTGAAGTTCTTGGCATCCTGTGAGAGATAACTCATGCCTGTGCGTATGATTTCCTTCGGACGGTCAAGCCATTTGAGGATCATTGAATTCGGTTCTTCCTGCTTCCATTCGAGACCGCCCTTCTCGCCATAGACCCGGATGTTCAGGTTGTTTTCTTCACCCGCGGCAACCTGGGTGGCCATCAACACGCCAGACGCACCGTTCTCGAATCGGATCAACATTGAGCTGTCGTCGTCGAGCAGACGTCCAGGAACCACCGTGTTGAGCATGGCACACACTTCGGTAATCTTTAATCCTGTTATATATTCAGCCAGGTTGGCCGCGTGAGTACCGATATCCCCGATTGCACCTCCCATTCCTGACTGCTTGGGATCCGTGCGCCAGGAAGCCTGAAGATTACCGGTTCCTTCCAACAAAGTCGAGAGCCAACCCTGGGGGTATTCGACGAACACCTTTCTGATCTTGCCAAACTTTCCATCGGCTACCATCTTGCGGGCTTCCTTTACAAGCGGATAGCCCGTATAGGTATGCGTAAGACCTAATAACAGTCCTGACTTATTGACTATCTGCTGAAGTTCCTTTGCCTCATCGAGGTTAAAGGATATAGGTTTTTCAACGACAACGTGAAAGCCACTTTCGAGCGCCATCTTGGAGGGTCCGAAGTGAACGTGATTGGGAGTTACTACTGATACAAAATCTATGCGTTGATCGGCCGGGAGTTTCTTCTCGGCCTCGAACATTTCCTGGTAAGTTTCATACACGCGATTGGGATTCAGGTAAAGCGCTTCACCGGTTGCTTTGGATTCACCCGGTACGATGCTGAAGGCACCACAAACAAGTTCAATTTCTCCGTCGATACCAGCTGCTTTGCGATGAACAGGACCAATAAAAGAGGTAAGGCCGCCACCGACCATTCCCATGCGTAATTTTCTTTTCATTCGGATTTACAGTTTGGTTTCAAGTAAAGGATTAAAACTTTAATAATAAAGTAAGAAAATTACAGAAAACGATTGCGATTAGCATTGGAGGTCGAGAAATTTTATGCCTCAATCGTTACCTCCGGGGATTTGGAAACCTGGCCAATAAGCCCTTCCTTGCCCCTTTCAGGACCTTCGCAGCATGAACGAATCGCTCTTTCTCAAAAACTTGTGGTACTTCGTCATGCATGGCTCCCAACTCGAAAAGGGTAAGCTTGCACCACGGGAAATTCTCGGAGAAAGGATCGTCTTTGGCCGTGATCCTGACGGCAAACCGTTCGCCCTGCGCGACAACTGCCCGCACCGTGGCGTACCCCTTTCACAAGGTTGGTATGACGGGAAAGAAATTCAATGCTGTTATCACGGCTGGCGCTTCGACACCAACGGAACCTGCCTCGGCATCCCCGCGCTTTTCGACGAGAAATTTGATGCGTCCAAGATCAAAGTCTTTCAATATCCGGTTCACGAGATCAGCGGAACAATATGGGTGTATATGCCCGAGAACAAGCGGGAAATGTCGGATGCCGACTCGCGCCTGCCTGACCTGCTCGTACCGGCCGACAAGAACTTTCTGTTTGTTGAAAAAGTAACGATGCCCGCCGACATTGATCATTCGGTGATCGGCCTGATTGATCCGGCCCACGTAACCTTCGTGCATCAGTCATGGTATTGGCGATCGGCCAAGAAGTTGAAGTTGAAGAAAAAGAAGTTTGTTCCCGACGGGATGGGTTTCAAGATGGTGCGGCATGCGCCGTCCGCGAACTCAAAGGGCTATACGGTTCTCAAAGGCGGCACGTCAACGGAGATCAACTTTCAACTCCCCGGGGTCCGCACGGAACACATCAAAGTCGGCGACCGGGAAATCGTTTCGATCACCTGCCTGACCCCTGTCAACGAGCACGAGACGGAATTGAACCACATTTTCTACACCACGCTCAGTATCGTGAAATATGTCTGGTGGCCACTGCGTTTTCTGGGCAAACAATTCATCCACCAGGACCTGGGTGTATTTCGGAAACTCAGCGAGGGGCTGAAGACCAAACCTACGCTGATGCTGCTGGGAGAACCAGACGCGCAGGCGCGCTGGTACTACGAGCTCAAGCGGGCCTGGTCAATGTCGGTGCAAAACAAGACGCCGTTTGTTAATCCGATTGATGCGAAAACACTGCATTGGATAACGTGATCAATTAGCAATTAGTAATGATGGGCCGGCCCTTCGGGTCCGTTTTTACAGCGTGCGACTCATAGACGGAAAATGTCCACAACCCTCTGCCTACCTCTTCTTTCTAATTGCTAACTAGAAATGTCCCTGGATTCAATAGGATAAGGTTGTAGGGCTGTCAGGAAAAATCCAGGTCACACGGAGTCTCACGGAAATTTTGGGCAATCGGCCCGCAGGTTGATCCAGGTATAGCACTTCGGATAAAGTCATGAATGTGTTGCTCTTTATAGGAAGTCTAAATTCGGAGTACTCGGATTTAATATACTACGAAGAGCAAAGACAGATTAGCCAACGTCATTTGAAAAGCGATCCTAATTAACGAGGCGCACGCGCTGATCTCAAAAACGCCGTGGAGCTCCGTGTCCGATGGATTTTTCCCAGCGAGTACTGCAAATTGTCCTATGAAATCACGACCCGATTAAAAAGCAACAATTACTAATTGCTCATTACTAATTTACTCGCCGCGCCTTCATCCACAAACCAGGCCAACGCCCCCCCTACCGGCTGAACGAGCTGCGCGGGGTGCGATTCAACATTGTGCTCGCCCTCGATGATTTGTGCCACCGCGTCAGCTTTTGACGCGCCGTAAACCAGAAAGACCACGTTTCTAGCCTGGTTGATCAAAGGGGCCGTGAAAGTAATCCTGAACATGTTCACTTCAGGTATAAACAGCCCGCTCACGAGCGCCGTTTTCTCGTGGAGCACCTCCGTATGAGGAAAGAGCGATGCGGTGTGCGAATTGCTGCCCAGACCAAGCAGCACGAGGTCGAACTTGCATTCACTTCCTCCAAAGTGTTTTCGGATAATGTCCTCATACTTCCGGGCAGCTTCGGCAGGCGCCAGCAGGGTGTCGACAGGAAATATATGATCGGCCTGAATGCCCAGCGGATCGAATAGCGATTGCTTCACCATCCGGTAGTTGCTGTCGGGATGCTCTAAGCCAACATTTCTTTCGTCGCCCAGGAAAAAGTAGGTCTTGTCCCATTCAACGTTATTCCGATAGGCTTCGCTCGTCAGGAGATCATAGAGTCTTTTCGGAGAACTACCCCCGGAAACGGCGAAATCGAAACGTCCGCGGGTAGCGATCGCGTTGCGGGCGGTATCGACGATAAAATCGGCCAGTCCGGCCATGAGCAAGTCGGGCGTGGGGAATTTCCTAATCACTACTTTTTCTGTTTAAGTGGTAGCGTGAACCAATGAAAACCGTCGCGGGCGATGAGAGCCTCTGCTGCTTCCGGACCCCAGGAGTCGGCGGGATAGTTAGGAAAGCTGAGACTCTTCTTTCCTGTCCAGGTGCTCAATATCGGCATGAGCAACTCCCAGGCTGCTTCGACCTGATCGCCGCGCATGAAAAGCGTCTGATCGCCAAGCATCGTATCCAGCAATAGCGTCTCGTAGGCTTCTGGCGTGTCGCCTTTGTAAGTGCCGCTGTAGTCGAAGATCAGATCAACCGGATTCAGCGTCATATCCAAACCCGGGCGTTTGCCCTGAACCTGAATGCGAATACTCATCTCAGGTTGAATGCTGATGATAAGCCGGTTTTGTTGCCATCCTTCAATCGCCGCCGTCGGAAAGATCATGTGGGGAACGTCCTTGAACTGAATGGTGATAACGGACGAAGACTGATGCATGCGCTTGCCGGTGCGTAAGTAAAACGGTACGCCATTCCATCGCCAGTTGTCCACAAAGAACTTGATGGCAGCAAAAGTCTCCGTGTTGGATTCCGGATCCACACCTTTCTCGTCCCGGTATCCTGGCACTTCCTTGCCCTCAATCCAACCCTTGCTATACTGGCCGCGAACAGTGTTTTTCTGAATTTCTTCCGGATGGAATTTTCGCATGGCGTGCAACACATCCACCTTGCGATTGCGCACTTCGTCAGCCTGAAAGCTCACCGGAGGTTCCATGGCGATGAGGCAAAGCAACTGGAGAATATGATTCTGCACCATGTCCCGGAGGGCGCCCGCGTCGTTGTAGTATCCGCCGCGATCACCCACGCCAAGTTGCTCCGTTACAGAAATCTGCACGTGATCGATATAGTTTCTGTTCCACAAAGGTTCCAATATGGAATTGGCAAATCGGAATGCCAGTATGTTTTGGACGGTTTCCTTTCCGAGATAATGATCGATGCGATATATCTGCGTCTCGTCGAAAATTCCCGTAAGAAGCTTGTTGAGTTCCAGCGCCGAGGAGAGGTCGGTGCCAAACGGTTTCTCGATCACGATACGCGCGCTATTCGAATTACTGGCCAGGCCATGATTGGATAGCTGCGTGGCAATGGATCCGAAGAATCGTGGAGCGACCGCGAGATAGTACACCACACATGGTTCAGCTTGCCACAACTCACGTGAAGAAGTAACGAGCGCGCCGATATCGGTGTAGGTTTTGTCTTCGGCAATATCGGAAACCAGGAAGTCGATGTGTTCGGCGAATTCCTGCCAGGTCTCTTCCTTGACGAGCGAGCGGCGCGAGAACGAAGCAACGTCCGTCTTAAGTCCCGTGCGGAATTCCTCCCCCGTCTGCGTGGTTCTGCCGAGGCCGATGATTTTGAAATTCCGTGGGAGCCAACCGTCTATGAACAGATTATACAACGCAGGGATCAGCTTCCGGGAGGTGAGATCACCCGTGCCGCCAAAAATGAAGAACAGTATTGACTGTGAAGTCAGTGGACCTTTTGTCTTAGCCATAATTATTGAGCGTTACTTGGCTATCCATTGTGTATGGAACACGCCTTCTTTTCCTATTCTTTCGTACGTATGCGCGCCAAAATAATCCCGTTGAGCTTGTATCACGTTCGAGGGCATGCGTTCGCTCCGCAGACTGTCGAGATAGGTTATAGCCGCCGTGTGGCCTGGCATCGCGATTCCTGAAGAGATTGCACCAGCCATTACGTTGCGTGCGGCATGCAGCAACGCGTTCACCGTTTTTTGAATGCCGTTATCGACCAGCAAGTGAGGCAATGCAGGGTTTGTCGAATACGCCAAATAAATATCTTGCAGAAATGCCGAGCGAATGATACATCCGCCACGCCAGATCAGCGCGATCTTGTCAAGCTTCAGGCCATAAGCAAACTCCACCGAGGCCTGCGTAAGCAAGTGCATCCCCTGTGCATAAGCTACGATCGTGGCAAAATAGAGTGCGTCTTCCAGTTGATTAACGATGTCCGACGACAACAGTGCCCCCGGCGAGTGATACAGCTTCGACGCTGTAGTGCGCAAAGCTTTATACTTCGAGAGATCGCGCATGGAAACAGCCGCGTCGATCGTCGTCAGAGGGGCCTGAAGATCCATCGCTACCTGCGACGTCCATTTGCCAGTGCCCTTTGACCGGGCCTCGTCCTTGATTTCATTCAAGAGCAGTGAACTGCTTCCGGGCTCTTTGAAGCCGAGTATGTCGCGCGTGATTTCGATGAGAAATGACCGAAGCTTACCCTGGCTCCAGGTAACGAAAGTATCGTGGATCTTTTCGTCAGAAAGGTTCAAACCCTTCTTCATGATCTCGTAGGTCTCGGCAATGAGCTGCATGATCGCGTATTCGATGCCGTTGTGAACCATCTTCACGAAATGGCCTGCGGCACCGGGGCCGATATAGGTTACGCACGGGGTGCCATCAACTTTCGCGGCCACTTTTTCGAAGATCGGACGCATCACGTTGTAAGCCTGCGCGTCGCCGCCCGGCATCATGCTCGGTCCTTTTCGTGCGCCTTCCTCTCCACCCGATATGCCCATTCCGAAAAAGTGCAGGTCCTTCGATTTCAGCTCCTCCACTCGTCGGTTGGTGTCTGTAAAATGCGAATTGCCACCATCGATTACAATGTCACCTGCATCAAGCAGGGGTGTGATCTCGGCCAGCACACTGTCGACTATCTTACCGGCTGGTACGAGTAACATGATGGCGCGTGGTGTGCGCAGACTTTCAATGAATTCGTTGACCGACAGGAAACCTTTCACGTTGTCGACTTTGGCCTCTTTGGTGAGGGCGTCGATCTTAAGTTGGTCCTTGTCATGGCCGGCCACCTTGAATCCCTGGTCGGCCATGTTGAGGAGAAGATTGCGGCCCATCACACCGAGGCCGATCATACCAAATTCGTAGTTATCACCCTTCATGCTGAGGTTGTCATTTATGTTCTACAACTGATTGTTTAATGAGAGCGTTCCAGCTTACTCACCTTATCGAGCCGGCGACGATGGCGTTCGCCTCCAATGTACGATGCGTTCAGAAAAGCCGCGATAAGATCTTCAGCGAGTTTGTTACCTACCACTCTGCCGCCGAGGCAAATCAGATTCATGTCATCGTCCTCAACTCCCTGGTGCGCAGAAAACCCATCCACTACCAGAGCCGCCCTGACACCCGATACTTTATTGGCAGCAATGGATGCTCCTACCCCACTCCCACAAATCGCCACGCCACGCTCACAGGCACCTGCGGCAACAGCCTGTGCCAAAGGGACTACATAGTCCGGATAGTCGTCTGCGTTATCTAAAACGTGCGCACCAAAGTCGGTAACTTCATGTCCGGACGCAATGAGCCACTGCTTAATGGATTCTTTGAGCTGAAATCCTCCATGGTCCGCTGCAATACCTAACTTCATAACATTCAGTTCATTTTGACTGGTTACACAAGGCGGTAATATCCGCACTTTGTGTCATAAATGTAAGCGTTGGAAAATGAAACGCCAGAAAATTGGCAATTGATAATTGACCAGGACAATCAGATGGGTCTGTCGGCGCCTGGCTTTTGAATATTCAAGTCGCCTTTTTGACAATACAATCACGCTAAGGAATCGACATTGAAGGTAGCATGGACCTGGGAAAGGCAGAGTATTTTTAACTCTTCACAATCTGCGACGCGTGATTCGCCGTATCCACCTTCTCAATTATATCCGTAATCTCGCCTTTCTCGTTGATCAGAAAAGTGGTGCGCGCTGTGCCCATATACTTTTGGCCGTCGCGTTCTTTTTCAACCCAAACACCGTATTGCTGATGGATGGACTTGTCCGTGTCGGCAATCAGCGGAAAGGGCAGCTTGTATTTTTCGCGGAATGCCCGGTGTGACGCCTCGTCATCTGTACTTACACCCAATACGACGTAACCCTGCTGCGTGAGCATGTCGATGTTGTCGCGAAGGTTACAGGCTTCCGCGGTGCATCCCGGTGTTTGATCCTTGGGATAAAAATACAACACCACCTTTTTGCCTGTGAAGGAAGTTAAGGATATCGCTTTACCATCCTGATCCTTTCCCGTAAAAACCGGCGCCTTATCGCCGATCTTCAGTTTCGTTTGTGCCGATACCATAGTAATGGAAGTTGCTAATAATAAAACCCATAAACTTTTCATGCGCTTCGCAGTTATTTCATCCCCTGCCACTTAAAGGTATAAACCGATTGCGAATAATGTGTCACGCAGCAGACAGATTATTTGTGGCGCCTCAACCGCTACCTAAGATCAACGTGCGGCCTGGTAACTCCAAAGCTCCGCGAGGCTCCATGTGTGATGGATTTTTCCTGGCAGCCCTGCAACTTATCCTACTGTATCCTACGGGCACTTCTGTTCGATCGCGGCCATCTGCATAGCTCGGATTTTATAGGACATTTTGTAGGACGCCACGAAAATCCATCACACGCGGAGAAATCACG
>DATHKA010000467.1:0-10804 GCA_035489615.1 Chryseolinea sp. | reverse complement strand
CTTGCAGGAGGCGCTGTTCAGCGCTATCGGCTTCTCAATGTAAACCGGTTTACCGGCTTTCATCGCTTCCAATGCATATCCTTCATGTGATGAGGGCGGAGTGGCAATATAAATGGCATTTACCTGGGGATCGTTAATGAGGGAGGTGGCGTCGCTGTACCACTTTTCTACATGATGGCGTCGGGCAAAGTCGGCCGCCTTGGCTTCATCGCGCCGCATCACAGCAACCAGTGACGAGTTTTCCACTCTTGAGAACGCCGGACCACTCTTCACCTCGCACACATCGCCGCAGCCAATTATGCCCCAACGCAGAGGGCCGTCAATAAAACGCATGCTGACAATTTATGAAATATATCTAAAAAATGGGTTGTCACACGTTTGCAGCACGGCGAAGCGGAACATTGAGCAGGCCGGTACCAAACGGATGTCTTAGAGTTTTTGTGCGCGACCTTCCCGGATCATTTCACCGTACCCCTTCTTTTGACTGAGGGCTACAACGGAACTTACTATCCGCTGGGTTTTGGTATCGACCGTCTTCGCGCCTTCAATCCATTTGCTAAAGTACTGACGGTGCGACATCCTCAGCGAGTTGAAAAATTCAAGGGCCGCCGGCTCATCTGCCAGTGAAGCCATCAGATCTTTTGACATTTCCGGCTGCCGCTTATCAACTGTCAGTATAAGCTTGACTTTGTCGCCGCGGGCCTTCCCTATCGCTTTTCGCATGGTAGCATTTACGGGTAGCATGAAAGTGCCGTCTCCCATTGGCAAAACAGCGATCTGACGGAGGGCAAAACTGTCCATGGATCCCTTTACCCGAAATCCCAATCGCGAGCCTGGCGTGAGCTTGTTTACGTGCATCCTGGAAATGATGATATATGACCAGCCTGTTTTCTCTTTCGAGCGGTCGTCTCTCTGTATCGTCGCGGTAAACGTCACTATCATATCAAAGGCCAAGATAATTGTGGCTGATGAAACTTTCTCTTCAAAAATGTTGTATATACAATTATTGACGGTACTTTAAAAGCTATGTCACTGGAGCAGGATATCAAGCAGGAGAAGTTTTCGGACGAGCACGAAAAGGTGGTTATCAATGTGTTGTTCACGGCCAGCTGGCTGTACAACAAAAATGCGTCACGGCTGAAGGCCCACGATATTACGCCGGAGCAATACAATGTGCTGCGGATTCTTAGGGGAAGCTATCCCAGGGCCCTGATGCTGGCGGATGTTACATCTCGAATGATAGACAAGAGCAGCAACGCCACGCGCTTGGTGGAGAAATTACGGCAAAAGGGTTTGCTGCGTCGTGAAGTATGCGAGAACAACCGTCGTCAGGTGGATATAGTCGTTACCAATCAAGGGCTCGACCTTCTGAAGCGCATTGATGAGGAGGCTGCCTCCTGGCTGGAGTCGTTGAGGGTGATCACGAAAGAAGAAGCAAAAGAGGTGAACCGTGTTCTGGACAAACTTCGTGACTAGGATTTTGCCTTTGGATGTCTCCCGGCGAACAATTATTCGTTCTTAAGCGTGTCCACGGCCGTGCCGGCCCGCAAGCGGCCCAATTGAGCCACGATGGCGACCGCGACGGTGAGAACCATTAACCCCCCCGTTACAAGGAACGGCCATACAGGAATCGGGATGTGCTCCGGATAAGCGGCGGTGATCATTTGATTCACCAGTTGCATTCCCAGCGGCCCTGACACCAGGAACGCAATCAAGACAATCCAGATGTAATCGCGATTCATTTCCCGAATAATGTGGCCCACCGATGCCCCAAAAATTTTTCGGATGCTGAACTCGCGCAATCGCCGCGTGAGGTTATACGACATCAATCCGTACAGCCCCATCAACGCCAGCGACAAGGCAACGATCGACAAAGTCATCATGATCTTATTGTTCGACCGATTAGAACTGAAGAATTGCTCAAACACATCGTCCTGAAATTTTCCTACGTACGGATCGTCCGGCGCGAGTTTGCTCCATGACGATTGCAACGCATCTGACACTTCATTCAGATGTCCGGCCGCTACGTGTGCCACGATGTACCGGAATCGGTCGTCCCGGCCAATGTGAATAATTACCGGCTCAATGGCCTGGTAGAATTCCTGATAGTTAAAGTCTTCGGTTACGCCAACGATGAACCATTTTTGGTTGTCGAACTCAAACCATTTTCCGAGCGGATCTGTCCAGTTCATTTTCCGTGCGAAAGCTTCATTGATGATGACAGATTCTCTTGCATCGGAAGCAATCGTTTCATCGAACGACCGGCCAAGAACAAACCGCAGATTCATCGTTTCCAGGTAGCGAAATCCCACTTCGAACCGCGTTACTGCCAATTGTTCTGTGCCTATGGCTACCGTTGTGCTATGCATGGTGAAGCCAATATGACTTTCAGCTCCGGCGTAGGCGATCACATGCTTGTTCGATGCCAGTTGTTGCTCGAGTGCACGGTATTGGGAGAGATTATCGATACGCGTGAAGAATTGTCCATGGTGCTGGTAACCCCAATCCTTTGCCTCAAAATGGCGGCTGCTGTTGATGAACACGAAGCCAGCGACGATGGTGGTGAAGGAGATAACGAACTGCAGCGTTAACATCACCTTGCTCAACAAACTTTTGGTACCAAACTTTTCACGACCTCGCATGATGGTCACGGCATCGAATGTTGAAACATAAAAGGCCGGATAGGCACCTGAAAATATCGCCACAAGCAGGACTGTACCACCAAAGAATAGGAACATCGTGATGCCGGATGAAAAGGCGAATGGTACATGTATTGGGTATAACGAATTGAAACCAGGCAGCAGAATGAATGCCGACAAGGCGGTACCCATAGCCATCGCCAAGACGCAGAACACAACGTTTTCGATCATGAATTGGGAAATGATCTGCCAGCGGCCGCCACCCACCACCTTTCGAACACCAATTTCCTTCAGACGGGTAGATACGGATGCCATTGCCACATTCATGAAATTGAAACAGGCGAGCACGACGAGGCAGACGGCGATGATACCCAGCCCGATCATGGCGGCCGGAACATTGCTCCACGACAAGGAGTGTTTGATGTCGTAGCTTCGCCCGGCCACTTCGTCCATAGGAATAAGTTCTGCCGATTCTATCTGAAACTTATCATTTGCTGCACGCTGTTTCTGTTGCAATTGTGCCAGTACGGAACTAAGCTCGCCCGGTGAATGTCCTTCTCTCAATACAATGAATGTTGAGCTTGCCCAGGTGCGCCACTGGATGTCTTTATTGGGTTCAGCGTGCAGTTCCCATTCGCTCATTGGTATCAAAACACCAAAGTGCATACTTGAACGGTCGGGAATGGTATTCAAGACCACACCTACCTTGTAGGTTCTCTTATCGCTGTCGCTGTATTTTATCTGGATGTCTTCATTGACAACATCGATCCGGCCAAAGTATTTGATAGCCATCTCCTTTGTTAGGGCGATGGTGGAAGGATCATGGAGGGCATCCTTTCTTCCATACAGAACGGGATAACTGAAGGCTTCGAAGAATTCGGGATCGGTAAACCAAACCGGCTCGTTAAAGACAACGTTCCCTTTTCGCAGGTTGAAGGAATGGCGCTGGATTCGGACCGCGGTTTCGACGGCGCCATGCGCCTCGCGAAGCGCGGGGCCAATCAGGTACGGAGATCGAGCCCAATGCTCCACGAGATCGCCCGAACGCATATCGTTCATAAACAGGTAGAGGCGATCTTGCTTCGCGTGAAACCTGTCGCGGTTATAGTAAGAATCGAGGAGCAAGAAGATGGTAATGCCGCAACCAAGTGCCAACGACAAGCCGATGATGTTGACAGACGACTGAAATTGATTGCGCCGGATGTTCCGCAGCGTGGAAATCACGTAGCTTCTCAACATGGCAACTGAGAGGAGAGAGGAGGTCATATGAGGGTTTCTTTTCCTGATGTTTCGGGGACGACAGAATCGAATAACATTCCAGATGAAGAGCAGTCGCGCCTTACCAGCATTGTCCGCACCGGCGCGTTCATACAATTCGAACAGATCGCCTTGAATTTCTTCGAGGAGATCGGGTCGGCAATACCATTCAAGAAAACGGTTTGCCCATGCCGGAGGATGTCGCGTTACACCCATTGAAATTGAAAGGCAACTTTCGGGATGCGACTGAATAGCTGGTTCCTTACTTCATTAGCTTCTTCCAGGGCCTTGCTGCCGGCTGCGGTAAGCGTGAATATGCGCTTGCGCCTCCCCCCACGTGACGACGTAGGATCGCTCATGGCCGAACGCACATATCCTTTTGCTTCCAGGCGTGTCAGCACGGCATGCACCGCACTGATGTTTAATTGGCGCCCGGTGTTCTTCAGCACCTCGTCCATTACGGCCACCCCATACGCATCGGGGTACAGGATGCCGACGGTGAGCAAAATCAGTTCTTCCAGTTCTCCAAGGTTTGATCCTTTCATCGTGTATTTCTGTTTCTACAAACGTGAAAGTAATTCATATGTTTCATATTTGTAGCATAAGGATCACTGAATTTGAACACAATTCTCAATTACTGTAAATACAACAATTGTAATGAACTTTATTTTCCGGACTTTGATTCTACACTCGTAGAGTCGTGCTGGTGCCGATACCACGGGCGGATCCGGGTAGGAGCAGAGCAAGCGCGACGTGACCATAACCATTGAATGGCACCTGAGGAGGAGCCTCTAACTTATGAAAACCAGGAAAGTGAATCAGCTGCTTTATGCACACAAAACCATGATGGGAGACATGCCCATCAGACAGCCATTTCCAACGGAGAGGGTAGAGCAAATCGACCCGTTCCTGTTGTTGCACCACGCCGACGTTGAAGCGGATGAATACGTTGATCCGGACGACGCTGGTGTCGGGCCGCACCCTCACCGTGGCTTCTCGCCCGTCACCTTCATCTTTAAGGGCGGTGTTCATCATCGCGACAGTCGCGGCAACGACAGCGTCGTGTATGCGGGCGGCGCGCAATGGATGAATGCTGGTCGCGGTATCGTTCACAGCGAAAGGCCGCCGCAGGACATACACGATATGGGTGGCCGCCAGGAAATCATACAGCTATGGATTAATACGCCAGCTGCAAATAAGATGGATCAACCGGCCTATTTTCCGGTGCAGGCAGACGAGGTGCCGACAAAACTTCTCGACGACGGAAAAGTTGTAGTGAAGGTCATCTCGGGAGATGTGCTGGATGTGGCCGGAAAGATAGCCTCACACACGCCCGTCAATGCGGCGACATTTACCATCAATAAGGGAGGAAGTGTGAGCATTCCACTGCCGCCGACTCACAACGCCTTTATATACTTACTTGATGGCAAGTTGAAGGTTGATGGATTTGGTGTGGTCGATGCTAACCACGTCGTGTGGTTCAGCAACGACGGCGAAGGCATTTCGATCGAAGGATTGGAGGATACGCGCGTGCTGTTGCTGTCGGCAGAGCCACTGAACGAAAAGGTGGTTTCACACGGTCCATTTGTTATGAATACGCAAACGGAGATATTGGAAGCCATGCGTGACTATCAAATGGGCCGCATGGGTATATTAATAGAAGCGTGATGGTCATTGGATCGGGTCGGTTTTCCCGGCCCGATCCATCATGTTTCACGAATGCATGAACGGGCGACCCCGTGGGCAACGCTCATGAAATTCTAGATGAATACGACTACCTTTGAAAGTCAAATGGAAAAGTCCGATCAATTTGAATATCCTATACTTGATCTGATCAAGAATCGGAAGAGTACCCGAGCGTTCTCGCCTCAGCCCATTGAGCCGGAGCGAATCGCTTCGCTGTTCGAGGCCACGCGCTGGGCACCTTCCAGTACGAATGAACAGCCATGGGTATATATTTATGCTACGCGCGAGCAAACTGTGTTCTGGAACCAGTTATTCTCTTGCCTGAATGAGGGAAATCAAATCTGGGCGAAAGATGCACCGTTATTGATCCTGAGCCTGGCGCGCAGGAATTTCTCGCGCTTTTCGGGCGCCAATGCCTACGCGATGTATGACCTCGGCGGTGCCAACTCCTTTTTGTCTTTGCAGGCGGTTGAACTTGGACTGCAAGTGAGGCAGATGGCCGGCTTTCACCGTCAGGAGACCATTGATCTGCTGAATATTCCCGAGCAGTTTGAAATCGGCGTTTTTATTGCTGTTGGTTATCCGGGGGATCCACAGGCGCTGCCCGAAAAATTGAAGGTCCGTGAGCTTGCACCGCGTGAGCGATTCCTCCAGCAGGAATTTGTGATGAATGGACCCTTCCCGTTGCAACGCCAGGGCTAGACTTTGTACGGCTCGTGTTACCGGCACTAATTGACAGCCACCACAAACGCTGACTCTTCTGCCAGTGGAATGGTGAAGCTTACCGTTGTTCCCTTGCCCGGCGTACTCTGGATGTACAGTTCTCCGCCATTTCGCTTTACAAACTCCTTGCACAGAAGAAGCCCGATGCCCGTGCCCTTCTCTTCGTGCGTGCCCACCTTTGTAAAGTGATGTGGCCGATCCTGGATCATCTCGGTCTCTTCAGCCGTCATGCCAATCCCACAGTCTTCGACTTGAATACGGCAATGGGTACCATTCGAAGATGTCACTACCCGAATGGCACTGTTCTGTTTTGAAAATTTGATGGCGTTGTGAATGAGGTTGCGGAGGATTAGCTGAACCTGGTTCAAATCGGCCAGCACAGACATCGTGACTGAATCACTCGTTTCAAACGTAAGGTGTTTTCGCTCGGCAACCTCACTCATCAGGTTACAAACCTCGTCGATAACACCACGCACGTCAAAGTTTTTCGTTTCCGTTTTGATACCATCCATTTGACTCAATGACCAGTTGAGAAGGTTCTCGAGTGTTCGCTGCGTTACATTGAGATTGGTCTTCAGCTTCTGCGAAATACTGATGAACTCATCGGCAGTCATGGCCTTGGTTGTGAGCAGGCTGAGCAGCGCGTGCAGGTTGGAAATGGGACCGCGCAGATCATGGCTGATCACCGAGAAGAGTTTTGACTTAAGTTGATTGAGTTCGAACAGTTTTTCCGCTTGTGCCTGCATCTCCTCTTTTTGTTGTTCGATCGCCAGGTTTCTGGAGGTGAGTGTCTCGTTCGCGCGCTTCTGTATGATGCGAAGTCGCCAAAGAACGAAGATGAGCGTGAGCAGCAATACAATGCCGATCATCAGCCCTATCGTCACCAGCTGTTGTCTCGATGTTGATTGCTCCAGCGCCAGGATGGCTTTGTCTTTCTGTTGGAGTTCGAACAGTGATTGCATTTCCTGAAACTTGCCATTGCTTTCACTATTGTAGAGGCTGTCCTTTAAAATGCCTTCGAGTTTGAACTCTGCAACGGCTGAATCCACCTGATTTTGACGTGCAAAGATTAATGCCTGCAGGTGATGGGCCTTGATGAGCGTACCTAATCCTCCGATTTCTCTGAGCAGTGCGAAGGATTTCTTGAGTGACGTGTTGCTTGCCTCGAGCTTATTCAGTTTGTAGGCGTTTACGGCTGCCTGGTAGTGCTGGATGCCGAGTCCGCGCTTATTGCCGATGAGGCTATCGAGATAAATGGCCTTGTCGTTGAACGAGGCGCTGCGTTCAAATTCGCCCAGCGCGCAGTATGCGCGTGCTTTTCGACTATACAATACGCTGGCATTGAGGGTGTCGTGTGCGGCTTCGTAGATCGCCAGACCCAGGTCCGCCGTGCGCAGCGAACTTTGATAATCTTTGCGTTCCATCTGTAGCATTGATCGCTCGCGATAGACACCTGCTTTCAGCGAACTCGATTTTAGCCTTGCAGCCAGCGCTTCGGCCTGATCGAGGAATGCGCCGGCGCGATGATAGTTTTTCAATTCCGTTAGCGTCCTGGCCAGCACCAGCAAAACCTCACCCGTTAGTCGCTGGTACGAAGAGTTCTGAAGCTCACGGAGTGCCTTGAAACCGAATTCAGTGCTGGACCCCAGGTTTCCCTTGGCCCAATGCGATTTCGCCAGCAAAAAATAGGCATAGCCCTGGAAATAAGTGCTGCGGTGCTCAATGCCAGCTCCGAGTACCTGTTTTGCCTCTTCTATGGATGCGTCGGGATTGGAAAGGTAATTCTGAATGGCAAATTCGGCCCTCCTGTTGAGTGCCAGGCTGTCGAACTCCTCCGCGTAGGCGGCTAAAGAGCAGGCTATCCATGCGAATAATGCCATAGAGGCGCGATACGACATGCTGCCAAGTAGATACTAATTCAACAGAGTATCAAGTTGAAAAAAAGTGAAAATAATACGTCTATCGACGGTTTTGCGAAAAGTCGTTTTTCGGAGGCAGGCCGATTTGGGCGAATGCCTATGCAACGATTGTGACCTTAATATCTTTACTTGAGTAAATATATTAGCCCCGGAAGCCAATTTAAAGCAGCTGATTCCGAAGGGAGGCAACGCATCGCAACCATGTTGCGTCCTACCCAAATACCCGGGCACCGGTACTTCTACACATTTTCTGTACTCCAGGGGCAATTCATACATCGCAACAGGAAGGTCGTCCCTGGCGTCCGTTTTGCTTTCAGATGTTAACGAGTAAAGTCCTAAATTCAGGGATCGCGTTACCTGCCGGGTGCTATTCCTTTTGGTGCCCGGTGACTTAAAGCGCCCTGCGATGACAAAGTACTGGTTCGTTGTTTTCGTCCTCCTGTTGCAGTTGAAGAACGGCACCATGAACGCCCAAACTTACCCTTCCGGGTTTGTTCAGGTGCAAGTTGCCAACACTATCAGCAATCCCACCGCGATGGCGTTTGCATCGGATGGCAGGCTTTTCGTAGCACAGCAATCGGGGGCGTTGCGAATTATCAAGGACGGCGCGCTGCTGGCAACACCGTTTGTGTCGTTGTCAGTTAGTTCTACCGGGGAGCGCGGACTCATCGGCATCGCTATTGATCCTGACTTCGCCACCAACAAATGGATCTATTTGTACCACACGGTGCCCGGATCTCCCATACACAACCGGATCACGCGATTTACGGCAAATGGCGACGTGGCCCTTGCGGGTAGCGGAGTAATTGTTCTTGAATTGGACCCGCTCAGCTCGGCAACCAATCACAACGGTGGGGCTATGCATTTTGGACAGGATGGAAAATTGTACGTGGCCGTTGGCGAGAATGCCAATACCGCTCACGCCCAAAACCTTGACACGTACCACGGAAAGCTGCTTAGGATCAACAAAGACGGAACGGTTCCGGAAGGGAATCCTTTTTTGACGGGCAGCGAACAAAAACGACGCGTTTGGGCCTATGGTCTTCGCAATCCTTATACATTTTCGGTGCATCCGGCAACGGGAAGGATATTGGTCAACGACGTTGGCCAAAGCAGGTGGGAAGAAGTGAATGACGCAACGACCGGAGGAAAAAACTTTGGGTGGCCGGCGACCGAGGGGAATTTCAATGCCGCGACTTATCCGGCCTATACACGACCCATTTATAGCTATTCCCACGCCACGGGCGACGGGTCGGGCTGTGCCATCACCGGAGGAACATTCTTTTATCCGCCAACGACAAACTATCCCGCTTCCTATTTCGGGCAATACTTCATCCAGGACCTTTGTGGTTCGTGGATTAACGCCCTTGATGTGTCATCGGGTGCAGTACGCTCATCATTTGCCACCGGCATACCAGGAAATGCCCTGGCCATGATGGCAGGGCCTGACGGAAATCTTTATTATCTCAGTCGTAACAGCAGTGCCGTCTACAAGATCGTGTTCAGCAATGCCACGATGCCTTACATTATCCTGGCTCCGCAGGCCACCACGGTAGCCGAAGGACATGCCCTGACACTCTCGGTCGGCGCTGCAGGAACCAGTCCATTGCTTTATCAATGGTTCCGTAACGGTACCGCTATCGGCGGTGCTGTCTCCTCTACTTATACGGTTGCTGAGGCAGGTCCTGCGGATGCCGGACAATACACAGTTCAGGTCTCCAATTCACAAGGCAACGTTACCAGCAACGCCGTTACAATAGCCGTGATCGCGAACCGACTGCCCGTGGCCTCTATTGTGTTGCCGGCAACTGACGCATTTTATCGCGGCGGCGACCTGATCAACTTTTCAGGTGGTGCGACCGATGTCGAGGATGGCACACTGCCGGCATCATCGCTGCAGTGGAATATTAACTTTCATCACGATACGCATAAGCACGACGAACCTCCTATCGTAGGTGTTGCTGCCGGTTCTTTTGAGGTCCCCATTGAAGGCGAAACGTCGTCCAACGTCTGGTATCGAATCATTCTTACGGCCACCGACGCCAACGGTCTCAGCGGTAAAGATTCTGTCGATGTCCATCCGCTGACCTCTACCATGACCCTATCCACAGATCCTGAAGGACTTCAGGTAACGCTCGACGGGCAGCCTGTAGCTACTCCGTTAGTTGTTACTTCTGTTCAGGGTCTTCTTCGCACGATTGGCGTACCCAGTCCCCAAGAGGGCGAGCAAGTTACCTTCATTTTCGATTCGTGGAGCGATGGGAACGCCGCGGCCACCCGAACGATCGCCACCCCGAATGAGGATTTTGCCTATGTCGCTCGCTTCCTAAGCGTGGTCTCAATTGAAGATCGGACCGGCAATCTGGCCGCGTTCCCAAACCCCAGCCGCGAAGGAGCGATCTGGCTTCGCGACACCTGGAAGCCACCCGTGACGGTAAGGATGGTGGACGTTTTGGCGAGGGAAGTGGCGCGGACCACCTGGACGGATGTCGCGGGCAACGCAGAACAGCTGTTTGCCTATGGAAAGCTTAATCCGGCCATTTACTCTTTGATTATTGAACAGGCAGGTTCGAGTCGGGT
>DATHKA010000466.1:0-11734 GCA_035489615.1 Chryseolinea sp. | reverse complement strand
TTACGCTGCAAAGGCATTTAATTTTGAAAATGCAGACAAGTTCTATTTTCGACTGATTGATCTTTTTGGAAAAACGGCTGAACAAAGCCCGGTGATTTATGCATCGTTATGTTATGTGTATTTTATGAAGGGAGATTTGATACAGTGTCTCTCCAATGGAATAAAGGCAGAGAAGTTAGCTGAGAAGGACAACGCAAGGTCATTGCCCTATCTGACCTATAATCTTATTGGCCAGGCATATTTCCGTGTCGGGAACACTGACGAATGCATTAACTACCTGCAAAAGGCAATTGCCTTGTTGCGAAGCAGGCATATCACTCCTGACGGTGGCGTTATAAAGTATTTAACGAGGGCCTATCTTGCCAAAAATCGGCCGCAGGAAGCGCTGGCTCTTCTGGATGAATGCACCAGGACTGGTAATTATGTTGAGGAAGATTTAAAAGATCTTTTAGAAAGTAAAGGAATTGTCTGCCAGTCTTTGGGGCAGTACGATAAAGCAGAGCAATATTATTTAGAATGTCTGCAATTGGCGAGGAACATGGCAGCCGATCAGCGTCTTGTCACCTATGTGGCTTTAAGCAGGCTCTATCTTCAATCGAAGCAATACAGTAAAGCAGGGCCATGGCTCGACATCCTGGGAACAACGGAGAGCAAGAGTCTGGAGCCTTTATATATCCAGGAGGAATTGGCGTTGATAAGGTTCAGGATTGATTCTGCCCAGGGGAACTACAGAAATGCCATCGCTCACTTGCAGGAAAATAGATTGTTGCACGATTCTATTTTCACGAAGGCAAAAAATGATCAATTAGAGGAATTGAAAATACAATATGAGACAGATGAAAAAAACAAGGACATACTGGTAAAGACAGCCGCGCTTCAGGAAACAACTCTTTTGAGAAACATGTTTATTGCGGGCGCTATTTTGTTATTCATATTGCTTGCAGGGACCTATCGCCGGTATCACAAAAACCAAAAAACTAACCGACTGCTGCTAACACAACAGGAGCAACTTAAAAGATTAAATGAACAACAGACAAAATTGCTGCAGGAAAAGGATTGGTTGGTAAAGGAGATCCATCATCGGGTAAAGAACAATTTGCAGATCGTAATGAGTCTGCTCAATTCGCAGTCTGCTTTTATAGACAATCAGCCAGCCCTCTCAGCGATTCAGGACAGCCAGCATAGGGTGCATGCCATGTCGCTTATTCACCAGAAATTATACAATTCAGAAGACCTTTCTTCTATTGACATATCTTTTTATATACGTGAATTGGGATCTTATCTGCGTGATAGTTTTAATACGGGTCAACGAATTCACTTTGAGTTTAGCATTGAATCGCTTGAAATGGATGTGATTCACGCTGTTCCTCTCGGACTGATACTGAATGAAGCAATTACCAATTCGATAAAATATGCATTTCCCGACGATCGAACTGGTGTAATATCCATTTCTTTGTCGAATACATCTCCCGATCATTACCTGCTGGTAATTTCAGATAATGGAATTGGAATGCCGTCCAATGTTGCCGGCAAAAAGCAAGGGTCCCTGGGTATGAGCCTGATGGAAGGATTAAGCGAAGATCTGGACGGACATTTTGCCATTGAAAGTACCAATGGGACTACTATTAAAGTATCCTTTGTCCATGTCATTAATGCCATGCGGCAGGGGACATTATCTGGGTCACTAGTTTCACACAATTAAGATGAATAAAAAAGTACTCATCGTTGAAGACCAGTTTGTGGAAGCAAATGACCTGCAGCTTATGCTTCGGAAAGCCGGCTACGATGTTTGTGGCATAGCCCGATCAGTTGACATCGCGCAGGAATTAATTAGAAAGGACAGACCGGGGCTCGTACTCCTGGATATCTTTCTCAAAGGAAATCGAACGGGCATAGATCTCGCCAGACAGTTAAAGGAAGACAATATTGCATTTATTTACCTGTCAGCGAATTCAAATGAAGAAATACTGGCTGCGGCTAAAACGACTGAACCGTATGGGTTCATTGTAAAGCCGTTCCGCGAAAGAGATCTACTGGTTACCTTGGAAATTGCTCAGTACCGGCATGAACACAGTCGCGAGTCCCGGTACAGAAGAGAAGCTGACGTGTTGCGACAGCTTGAGAAAATAGTCGTTACGGATATTGACTGGAAAAGCAGGATGCTTGAAACCGTCAAGATAATCCAGCAAGAAATACCATTCGACTACCTTGCCATTGATGATCAGGGAACAGCAGACGTGACGCCAATAGGTTTTTTACGAATTGGTTTTGACGAGTACCAGGCGCTCGGGATAACTGAACTATCGACAATCGCAGGGATTTCAGTGCAACGCTTAATCAGAATTCTTGCAGCAAACAGGGAGGAAACGGGTCGGGCGTATTTCAACGACGAGGAATTTGAAGTAACCATCGGCCGTTCCCCACAGAAACAGCTGGTGGCGCAAACCTTTCAAATGAAATCTCTGCTTTCTTACCCCCTGCATGAAAGCCTGCAAACATTTACTGTCAACTTCTACAGTCGCAGGCCTGACACTTATAATGCGGAAAATCTGGCGCTGCTTGACAGGTTGCAAAAGACCTTGACCAGTATTTTTAAAGTGAGGCGTGACTCTGAAGGTACAGCGAATAGTGGGCGAGGACCTTTTGAAGCTTCAAAGTCGGGCACACCCGACTTTGAAGGAATGATCGGTAACAGTCATTTGCTGCTTAATGTATTTGATCTTATTTCACAGGTGGCTCCATTTGATACGTCTGTTCTGGTGTTAGGAGAAAGTGGTACAGGAAAAGAAAAGATTGCAGAATGCATTCACAACCTCTCACCCCGCAAGCGAAAACCACTGGTGAAAGTAAACTGCGCAACTTTACCAGCATCGCTGATTGAATCTGAATTATTTGGCCATGAAAAAGGATCCTTCACAGGCGCTATAGAGAAACGAACGGGTAAATTTGAACTGGCAAATGGCGGAACTATTTTCCTGGATGAGATTGGCGAGATGCCTGTTGATTTGCAGGTAAAACTTTTGCGTGTACTGCAGGAAAGGGAAATTGAACCAATTGGCAGCAAATCTACCGTTAAAATCGATGTTCGTGTGATTGCGGCCACCAACCGAAATTTGGAAAGGGAAGTTGGTGAGGGCCGTTTTCGTCTTGATCTGTATTATCGTCTTAATGTTTTTCCGATTATACTGCCTCCTTTAAGAGCGCGTCTCGAAGATATACCCGCGCTGACGCAGCACTTTATCAATATTTGCAATCGTAAAGCCGGCAAAAGAATTACGGGCGTCTCGGACAAAGCATTGGAAGATCTTATGACGTACAGCTGGCCCGGAAATATCCGGGAACTTGAAAATGTCATTGAAAGGAGCGTACTGCTCGCAAAAGGGGCAACAATAGAAGATATCTATTTGCCGTCTGTTCGAACAACAAATGCTTTTCAGAATTCCCGGGAGTCGCATATGAAGACAATTCATGAGAATGAGCGTGATTACATTATCAGTGTGTTGAAGAAATGTCATGGAAAAATATGGGGTTCGGGGGGAGCAGCGGAAGTACTGCGCGTGCCCCCATCTACTTTAAAATCCAAGATGAAAAAACTGGGCATTCCAAAAGAGATTGGGGAATAGTCAACGGTGAATCCTTACCGACCTTAATCTACATTATCTCAATCGTCGAATACTTGCTTTGCTTCTACGCCATTTGCATTTCCGCAAAACACGAATAAGATACTCTACTGGTTGATCTTTCAAAATTTGGCTCAGCGGTCATTGGCGATTTGTCAACATAAAACCGCAGAAAACCTCAATCCCAAAAATGGCCAGGTCAGCCGCTATTTAGCCTGACTGAGGACCTTACTTATTGGATACTGCTGGTTGTCGACGGTACCTTTAATACGTCACTTCCAGAAACGCTAAAACAAGTATAACAATGAAAAAAGCATTCTTTAAACAGTTTCTATTTGCAGGCATTCTGCTTTTTAGTGCCACAGGTTTTCATGCAAAGAACGGTGTACTGAAAACAGGTCCTGGCGCCGATAGCATAAAACACGTCCGCGCAAAAAATATCGTAATTGTTCATGGCGCGTTTGCAGACGGTTCGGGATTTAGAGAGGTATTTAGACAGCTCGTCGGCAAAGGATATAAGGTTACCATTGTACAAAATCCCCTGACCTCGCTCAAAGATGATGTTGATGCAACTCTAAGAGCACTGGACAAACAGGAGGGACCCACGGTTTTGGTGGGACATTCCTGGGGAGGTACAGTTATTACCGAGGCGGGAATGCATTCAAAAGTGGTAGCACTGGTCTACATTGCTGCCTTTCAACCTGGCAAGGGAGAGACCACTATCCAATGGGCGTCTTCCCTGCCGGCTGCACCGGAGAATGGCACATTACCGCCGGATGGACAAGGCGTGGTCTATTTTGATGATGCAAAGTTTCATGCGGGATTTGCCGCGGATCTGAGCAAGGAAGAAGCGCAATTTTTGTCTGCATCGCAGGGACCTATTTTCGGTAAGTGTTTTACTACTGCAGTAAAGGAGGCGGCATGGAAAGTAAAACCCAGCTACGGTATTGTGCCAACGGAGGACAAAGCGATCAACCCCGACATTTTACGCAATATGTACACGCGATCCGGAACAACTATTACTGAATTGAAAGCCAGTCACCTGGTATACATGTCCAGGCCCGGGGCTGTTGCCAACGTTATCATGGCTGCAGCGGAGTGAATGATTTTCTATCAGCCTGAAGTTCCTTTACTTAATAAACTAACGTTTAAAGAGATGAGCACGATTAAAGTTAAAGACGGTACTGAAATCTTTTTCAAAGATTGGGGAACCGGGCAACCAATCGTCTTTCACCATGGTTGGCCCCTTTCTGGCGATGATTGGGACGCACAAATGATGTTTTTCTTAGGCCAGGGATTCAGAGTGATTGCACACGACCGGAGGGGACACGGCAGATCAACCCAAACCGACACCGGGCACGATATGGATACTTATGCTGCAGATGTGGCTGCCCTTACAACGGCGCTCGATTTGAAGAATGCCATCCATGTTGGTCATTCAACAGGCGGCGGCGAAGCTATTCGATACGTTGCAAAACATGGACAGGGCCGCGTTGCTAAAGCTGTGCTTATAAGTGCGGTCACGCCAACAATGGCAAAAACAGATAAAAACCCTGAAGGTGTTCCGATATCTGTATTCGATGAGATCAGGCTGAACACAGCAACACGACGGCAGCAATATTTTAAGGATTTTCCGATACCATTTTATGGGTATAATCGGGAGGGAGCAAGTTTGTCGCAAGGCATTATTGACAATTGGTGGAGGCAGGGAATGATGGGCGCAGTAAAAGCACACTACGATTGTATCAAAGTGTTTTCAGAAACCGACTTTACTGAGGACCTCAGGAAAGTGGATATACCTGTACTCCTGATGCATGGCGATGATGACCAGATTGTTCCGATAGAGCTTACGGCAGCGAAGGCCATTAAGCTCCTGAAAAATGGTAAGCTAATCTCGTACCCAGGCTTTCCGCATGGAATGCCAGCTACGGAAGCTGGAAAAATCAATGCAGATATGTTGGCATTTATCAAATCTTAAAAGGCGTCGGCGCTTTAATTGATAAAGAAAACCTGGCATTTTTTCTGGTGAAAGACTTTGTATGTAACCCAATCCTGCTTTTCAAAAACGGAACTTATAAACATAGAAACAATGATAAATCAAAAACTACAATCCTGTATTGACGCTTGTATTGCGTGTGGTCAGGAATGCGACAACTGTGCAACTGAGTGCCTTCGCGATAAGGACGTTGCCGCTATGTTGCGATGCATTGAACTGGACCGTACCTGTGCAGAGGCCTGTTATGCAACAGCGCGGCTATTGAGCTTCGATAGCAAATATGCCACTGCGTTTTGCCAGGCGTGTGCGACGATATGCGAGGCCTGTGCTAGCGAGTGCGAGAAACATGCCCAACATGGAGTGGCACATTGTGAAAGATGCTCTGCTGCTTGTCGGCGTTGCGCTACTGAATGTAGGACGATCGCCGCCATCGTCGTTTAAATCTCAAAAAGAATAGTTTACGGTCTGTCCGCGCATTGCGGGTAACCATTTGATTATCAGGCTGTATTGGTACTACGGCTTAGCCTTATTGCAGTAAAAGTGTCAATATTTGTAACCTTTGATTTGCCTTTTTATCTAAATCAAGAAAAACATTTACTGATATGGGCGCAGCGACCTTGTTCCTCTTTATTGTAGTGCCTTCTTGCCTTTTGATACTTTACTACATCAGGGCCAGGAATACCGAGCGGATTAAAATGATAGAAAACGGAATCAATCCCGACGGGAACGTGGATTTACTCACACACCGGAAGCAGGAGACTTTGAGAAATGGGATCTTTCTCATTTTTCTCTCCTTAGGAGTGCTGGTGGGTGATTACGTAGCAAGAAATCAGATAGTTGACGCAGTCATTGCTTTCATCTCGACGATTTTGATGTTTGGAGGCTTAGGTTTTCTGGTGAATTATCTGATCCTTAGGTTTTGGCACACGAAGTAGTGCATGGCACAAAACTTATTGATCAAACAAGCCGTTGCAGGCAACCGGGAAGCATTAGCGAAATTAATTGATGCTTATAAGGATATCGCTTTCAACATTGCGCTCAGTGTTGTTAGAAATAGGGAGGACGCCAAAGATATTGTCCAGGAAAGTCTTGTCAAGGTCGTCGTGTACATTGATCGCTTTAGGGAGGAATCCGCATTTTCAACGTGGCTTTATAGAATTGTTTACAATGAATCAATGCGTCATGTTGGGCAGCTCAGTAAGCGAGCTGGCATCGATGCGCGTGAATTGGCCTGGACATTCTATCGGGAGGACGATGCTCAGCTTGCCGATGCCAGGTATATTGAAGTAATGAAACAAATCGATAAGCTTTCTGAAAGAGAAAGACAGGTGGTGATCCTGTTTTATCTTGCGGAAAAATCGATTAAGGAAATATCAGACATAACGCAAATGAGTATATCGAATATCAAAGTCAATCTGCATAGAATCAGGAGGAAACTTTCCGAAAACTTAGGCACGGCCATATGAACGACGATGAATTCATAAAGCGATCGATTCGCAAGGGTATGCAGGTAATCGACGACCCGGACTTCACCGAAAAGGTCATCCATGCAGCATCAGCCGCCCGATCAATGAAAACGCAGCGTCCGTTCATGGCTTTTTCCAGTCTCGTGTGCGGTATGCTCGGACTGATTGTAAGTTCAGGCTTTGTGGTCCTGTATTCAGTCGATGCATTACCTCGCTATCTGCCATACATTGACATGAAAAGCGGGATGATTGTGGTTGGCATATCGGCAACATTCCTTCTATATACTCTTTTTAGTGACCTCGTAGCAAGGAGTCTGCGTCCGAAAAACTTTCGTTGAATAAAGTCTGTGAGTAGCACAATATACGCTGCTCATGGTGCCCGTTTCGCGATGGAGAAAAGTTCTTCGGATCGGTCCAATCGGTCTAAGGTTGGGACATTCTCGTGTTATCCACATGATGGAAATATTCTTGCCGTATCCGTGTTACTTTTTGCTACGAGTCCACTCTAAACAAAGTCATTTGAATTGACGTGTTATGTGGCGTAATGGTTTTTTTCAATTTGGGTCTAAACGACGAACGTTGGTTAACAGCCACCTGAAGCACCTCCTTCCAGCGGTGCCTCGTCGTGTATCCGGTGGGTTATCAGCAAAGAAGTGAAAGCAAGCGTATTAACATTTTTTGAGCACGTAATAAATCCCATCGCTTCAATTTATCATTTCCAACGTTTGAAAAAGGTGATTACCAAAATTGGACGTCTTGTTGCATCGTTTCTGCCAGGATTAGTTTGCGTGAAATGCATGCATGATGTAGTTTTATGCGGTCATCGATGAAGACAATTCTCAAATATTTGCTTTGCATCTGTGTGCTGGTTTCCGGTGTATATACCCTTTGTACCACTTATGCACATGGACTCGAAGGAGAGCCTGGCAATTCGGGCAAATATTTGCGTACGGATCGCGTTACCCTGAATGTTTCGGATAAAGACGGGGCACTGTTCAGCAGATTCGCCTGGCTCAACCGTGAGAAGTCTGCCAATACGTTCCATATTCCCTTTTTGGAACAGCGCGAGAACGAAGAAGATGAATCCCATTCCTTCGATCGCTTTGGCGCTGTGTGCATTACTTCCATTTTTCTGGCCATCGTATGCGGACGCGCACTTGCCGACGCACTTGCTGCTTCAGACGGCTACCTTCATTATCCGGCATTATCCAATTGGTACCTGATTCTTCAGGTGTTCAGGATTTAATTTTTCCCGCTGAAGTTTAATCAACTTCGAAATCTGTTTAGTCCTGTGTTTCGGAACATCAATGCCGTTCGCTGCATGGATTTTCGTCTGTGGCCTAATCAGTCAACTACCTCAATTTCCAACATCATATTTAAACTGTATCAAGTTTATGAGAAGCATTCTCATGTTCATCACCGTCGGTGTGTTGCTTATGTACGCAGGCTGTGCATCTAAAAAAGAAGATAAAGGAGAAGAGATCAGGTTTTTGGTCACGAGTCCTTTAAAGAAGGACACGGTCACCGTCAAACAGTATGTTTGTCAGATCCGCGCCATCCAGCACATCGAACTGAGGGCGTTGGAACGCGGCTACCTGCAGAAGATTTTTGTGGACGAAGGACATTTTGTCAAGCAGGGACAACTGATGTTTCAGATCATGCCGATGTTGTACCGGGCTGAGTTGCAAAAAGCTCAGGCCGAAGTCAAATTCGCCGAGATCGAGTATCAAAATACAAAATCACTGGCCGACAGTAACGTGGTTTCGCCAAATGAACTTGCTCTTGCCAGGGCGAAGTATGACAAATCAAAAGCCGAAGAATCACTTGCTGAAGTTCACCTCGGATTTACGGAAATCCATGCGCCGTTCAATGGTATAATGGACCACTTCCAGGTGCGTCTCGGAAGTCTGGTTGACGAGGGTGATCTGCTCACGACCATGTCGGACAACAGCAAGATGTGGGTCTACTTCAACGTGCCAGAGGCGGAGTATCTCGCGTACAAATCAAAGGCAGCGAAAGATAGCCCGATGAAAGTGCAACTGGTGATGGCCGACCAGGAGCTGTTTCCTTACGAAGGGGTGGTCGAAACTATTGAGGCCGACTTTAACAATGAGACAGGAAACATTGCGTATCGCGCCACATTTCCGAACCCTGCCGGTCTGCTGCGTCATGGAGAAACGGGGAATATTCAGGTCAGGAAGTCAGTTAAAGACGGCCTTCTGATTCCCCAGAGAGCGACGTTTGAAGTACTGGACAAGAAATTTGTTTACGTCATTGACAAAGACAATAAGTTGCGATCCCGGGAAATAAGTATTGCGGCCGAACTGCCGCACGTTTTTGTCGTTAAAAGTGGCTTGAGCGAAAACGACAAAATCTTGCTGCAGGGTTTACGCCAGGTACGCGAGGCGGAAGTGATTGATTTCACCATGGTGAAACCCGATTCCGTGATAAGCCATTTGGAATTATATGCCGAATAACCAGTACCTAATCAACGACAAACATGTTTAGTCAGTTCATACGCCGGCCGGTGTTCGCGATCGTGATATCGGTTGTAATCGTCTTTGTGGGGATATTGGCAATCAGGAAACTTCCCATATCTCAGTTTCCGGATATTGCACCCACGACGGTGAATATCTTTATTGCATATCCCGGTTCGAGCGCCGACGTATTGGTGAAGTCTACGCTCATTACGCTCGAGCAAGCCATTAACGGGGTACAGGATATGCGCTACATAGCCACCGATGCGACGAGCGCAGGTGAAGCTACACTTCGCATCATTTTTGAACCTGGCACCGACCCGAACGATGCCGTGATTCGCGTAAAGACCAGGGTGGATCAGGTGATGCCGCTATTGCCGCCCCTGGTACAACGTGAAGGTGTCATCATCACACCCATCCAGCCGAGTATGTTGATGTATGTCAATCTCTACTCCACCGATAAGGGAATGGATGAGAAGTTCCTGTTCAACTACGCCACGGTGAAGATGATTCCTGAAATACAGAGAACAAAAGGCGTTGCCAGGGCACAGATTCTTGGAAGCCGGCGATATGCTATGCGCGTTTGGCTTGACCCGGAGCGGATGCGCGCTTATAATATTTCCGTAGAGGAAGTGATGGACGCCATTGGTGAACAAAGTATTATAGGTCGTCCCGGGCGCATAGGTCAAAGCTCCGGTATGGCCGCTCAGTCGCTGGAGTATGTGCTCACCTACAAAGGTCGCTACAACAAACCTGAAGAATACGAAGACATTATCATAAGGGCGAACTCCAAAGGAGAAAGTGTACACCTACGCGACATTGCCCATGTGGAACTAGGAAGTGAGTTCTTTGATATCTATTCTAACCTCGATGGCCGCGCTTCTGCTGCCATTGTGTTAAAGCAAAACTACGGAAGTAACGCCAGCGACGTTATAGAAGAAGTGAAAGCAAAACTCGATAAGATGAAGGAGTCTTTCCCACCGGGAGTGGACTATAAGATCAGCTATGACGTCTCGCAATTTCTCGATGCCTCGATAGAGCAGGTAATTGAAACACTCCGCGATGCCTTCATCCTGGTAGCCATTGTGGTGTTCGTCTTTCTTGGTGACTGGCGTTCCACACTCATTCCGATCTTAGCGGTACCCGTATCGCTGGTGGGTGCGTTTTTTGTGATGCAATTCTTTGGACTATCGATCAATCTGGTCACACTTTTTGCTCTGGTGTTGGCGATTGGCATTGTCGTCGACGATGCCATTGTCGTCGTCGAGGCAGTTCACGCCAAGATGGAAGAGGAACCGAATATTAGTCCTTACAACGCCGTGCGGAAGGTGCTGGGTGAAATCAGCGGAGCCATCATTGCCATCACGATGGTGATGGTGTCGGTATTCGTTCCCATTTCGTTCATGTCGGGTCCGGTCGGAACGTTCTATCGACAGTTTTCCATTACTATGGCCAGCTCCATTGTGATTTCAGCCCTGATTGCGCTCACGCTCACCCCGGTACTTTGCGCTATGTTGTTGAAGCGTCATACGCATGGCAGGAAGAAGAACCCTGTCGATAGGGCTCTTGACAGTTTCAACGCCGGTTTCGAAAAGCTCACCGGTAGGTACGTGGGTTTGCTGAAGCATATCGTGAGCCGGAGAGTGGTGACATTCGGAATCCTGTTGTTGTTTTGCGTCGGAATATACTACGAGAACAAGGTTGTGCCATCGGGCTTTATTCCGAATGAGGATCAGGGAACGATCTATGCGATCATTCAGACGCCTCCGGGTTCGACATTGGAAATGACCAATCAGGTTTCACAGCGATTGCAAAAGATATGTGAGAAGATCGACGGAGTAGAATCGGTATCGTCGCTGGCCGGCTATGAGATCATGACTGAAGGCCGTGGTTCAAACGCCGGTACCTGTCTGATCAACCTTAAGAATTGGTCAGACCGTCACCACACGGTTAAAGAGATTATGGAAGAGCTCGAGGAGAAATCGAAAGGTCTCGGCGCGGTCGTCGAATTTTTCGAACCGCCGGCGATTCCGGGATTTGGTACGTCGGGCGGATTCTCTATGCGCCTGCTTGACAAGACCACTGACACCGATTATCAACAGTTTGATAAGGTTAATAAAGACTTCATGGACAACCTGCGCAAACGCAAGGAGCTTACCGGTCTGTTCACCTTCT
>DATHKA010000465.1:0-8421 GCA_035489615.1 Chryseolinea sp. | reverse complement strand
GGAAAAGCAATGCGTAATGACTTAACAGGACGCAAGCAATCACCATGACTCTCGCGCGGAAGGAAAAATTCAAGTAGATCCACGTACTGGCAAACCCGGCGATGCCAATGCGCTGCAGGACGCCTGCAAATCTAATCTCACTCCAGTCGAAGAACGTTACAGGCGTATTCTTGTCAAATATGCCGAGGATAATGAGGACGATCATCCTGACGAACGCCTTGCGATAGACCTGCGCTCGTGTCATGCCACGACCCAGACTATTGTCGACCGACAAGGGAATAGAAATGCCGGCAATGAAGAGGAATAACGGGAAAATGAAATCATAGAAGGTAAAACCGTTCCAGGCAGGGTGTTCAAATTGCCCGGCGATTGCATCCACCCACGCGTTACCGGTTTTGCCGTGAAGAAGGAAGACGAAACTCCCCGCACCCGAGATCATCAGCATATCCATGCCTCTTAGCGTATCTGTCGATAAAAGACGCCTGGGATTTGCTACATGGGGAAGCTCTTGCATGGTGTAGTGATCAGTGGCCGACCATTCATCGCTGGCGCTAACGAAGCGTTTCGATATCCCGTATCAGGATCTGGCGGCGATTAAAGTTAATCTGATTAGCTTCTTTAAGTCCATTGAGTATTGCGTTCACCGTTTGGCGGGACGTGCCTGTAAGGGCTGCAATATCCTTATGGCTAAGAGACATTGGTATCAGCGTTTCATAGCCGACCTTGGTTCCTTTCCAGGATGCCATGTCTTTGAGAAATTCAACGATACGGGTACGCGCATCTTTGAAAACCAGCAGTTCAAGCTTGCGCTCAAGTTTCATCAACCGCAGGCCGATCAGCTTCAGGATCTTGAAGCTAAGGTCTTTGTTCTCGTACATCAGTTCCTTCAATTGTTCAGTCGTCAGCGGACAGATCGTAGCGCTTTCCATGGCCTGGGCAAAATCCCGGCGCTTCACTTCTCCCGCCATCGCCAGTTCGCCAAAAATCTCTCCCTGTGAAAGGATGGCCGTTGTGACCTCGTTGCCGTTTTCAAGATAATGTCCAAGTCGCACACGACCGCTGGCAACCAGATAGACATATGAGGCCGGGTCATCCGTCATGTACACGAACTGGTCGCGTTTGAAGCTGATGAATTTGTGCATTTCGTGCATGCGCTTCACCTTATGTGGGCAGAGGATCTTATAAAGATCAACGCTTTCAAAATACCACAGGGCAGCCGTAGTGTGCGTCATGGGCTTGACTAATTCTGATTGCCTGGTTCAATAGGGTGAGCGATAATCAATTTACGCGTGGGAATGTTCACGATAACTTAGTTAAGTTAGCACAAAATTGAAAGGGAATTACTGCAAATGCTTACGCTGACGGGAATACGGATCTATCCGGTCAAGTCGCTGGCCGGAATTGTGCGTTCTCGGGCCACGGTGCTGCCCAAGGGGCTTGAATACGACCGCCGCTGGATGCTTGTCGATGAAAATGGCGTATTCCTGACACAACGCGTACACGGAATGATGGCTTTGTTCGACGTCCTTGAATCGCCACAGGGATTTGTGATTTCCCATCAAGGTGACAGCCTGACGTTGCCATACGATCAAGGCAAGGCATCCAATCCCTTCGAGGTTCAAATCTGGGACGACCGTGTGGTGGCGTTTGAAGTCAACCCTGAATTCAGCTCCTGGTTCTCCAGCAAGCTGGACTTTCGCTGTCGGCTGGTGGCATTTCCAGAATCTAATCCACGTCAGATCGATACGGCGTTTGCCACAGAAGGTGAAAATGTCAGCCTTGCCGATGCCTATCCACTAATGATCATTGGTGAATCCTCGCTGGCGGATCTTAACGCGCGATTGTCCGAGCCCATGACCATGAATCGCTTTCGGCCTAACCTGATATTTAGCGGCGGAGCGCCCTACGAGGAAGACACCTGGAACGAATTTTCGATCGCAGGCAGACAGTTTAACGGCGTGAAGCGGTGCGCCCGCTGTGTGCTTACCACCATCAACCCCCGTACCGGCGAGAAGGGAGCCGAGCCTCTGAAAACGCTTGCGACTTATCGTCGGGGGAACAACAAGATCTATTTCGGCCAGAATGTGATTGCGCGTACACAGGATGAAATCCAGGTGGGTGATACGATCCAGGTAAACTCCAATCATCAAGCGGTTGCCAACCTTTCAAATAATGCGCACTATGACAGCGCTCTATCTTAAGGCCGTCCACATTATATTTGTAGTTACCTGGTTCGCGGGAATGTTTTACATGCCCCGGCTGTTCGTTTATATCATTGAAGCGCACGGCAAGCCAGAACCGGAGAAGTCTATTTTGCTGAAGCAGCTTAATTTGATGGCCGCGCGCCTGTGGTACGCTATCACCTGGCCGTCTGCCATCATAACGGCCTGTATGGGCGCAGCGCTGCTCATCAATACACCGGCGTGGCTTCAGTTCAGCTTCATGCACATCAAGCTCACGCTCGTATTCTTCTTGTATTTATACCACCTGTCGTTGCATCGCATTTTCAAGCAACTTCAACGCGGTGTGGTAAGATACACCTCGCAGCAAATGCGCTTCTGGAATGAAGTGTCGACGCTGTTCCTCATCTCCATCGTATTTCTCATCGTACTGAGGGACGCGCTGAGCATGGTATGGGGGCTGTTGGGACTACTCGGCGTAGTTATTTTTATAACGATTGGAATCAAACTCTACAAGAAATACCGGAAATGAAAACACATCATGCCCCGCATCACCCGGATAAATCAACAAGCGCTGTCCTGGTGAAACGCCCTCCGGCGAAGGCCGACTTCCCCGGCAGCCTGTTCTATGTCTTTCCTGTGATCATACTGCTTTTGTCTACCAGCTGCGAAAAGAAAGTCGAGCCCCCCCTGCCCATTTACGGAGAAAGGGAATTGGTGGGCAAGGACACGGTGTATCACACCATTGGCGAATTCAGCTTCGTTGATCAGGACAGCGCCGTGATCACTAATAGTACTTTTGACAATAAGATATATGTCGCAGACTTCTTCTTCACTTCGTGCAGAACAATCTGCCCGATCATGAAGACCCAGATGCTTCGCGTGTACGATTCAATCCAAAACCAGGCGGACGTGCTGCTCTTGTCGCACACCATCGATCCGGAGTATGATACCGTGCGGCTGTTGCACGACTTTGCAGAACGCCTTGGCGTGAGTAGTGTCAAGTGGCATTTCGCCACCGGCAAACCAAAACAGGAAGTATATAAGCTTGCCCAACTTAGTTACTTCTCAACGGCGATGGAAGACAAAACCGAACCCGACGGCTTTATCCACAGCGGCGCATTTCTGCTCATCGATAAGCACCGGCGCATCAGGGGAAAATATGATGGTACCAAGGAAGAAGACGTCAACCGGTTGTTGACCGATATCGCCAGACTCAAAAAGGAGGATAAGTAACCTTGCGAGCTTTGGCATTTCTCCGGGTATCAACACTGCTACTATTTGTCGGCATGGGCTGCACCAATCGGACCGGAGGCGAACAGGGAAATTCCGTTAAGTTCGAACAATACTTTAATCAAGGTGAACAACTTTACGCCGCGAACTGCAGCAACTGTCATCAAAAATCCGGGACCGGCCTTGGTTTGGTTTACCCGCCGTTAAATCAATCAGACTTCATGGACCGTCACTTCGGGCAAGTGATCTGCCTGATGCGTCACGGAAGAAAAGGCGAGCTTGTCGTGAATGGCAAAATGTATAACCAGGCAATGCCGGCAACTACGCTCTCGGATCTTGAAATCGCAGAGATCGCCACCTATATCTACAATAGCTGGGGTAGAACGCAGGGAATTGTGGAAGTCAACGCGGTGTCGGCCCAACTGCAACGTTGTGATTCGATCGCTACGATTCCTTAGCCAACTACAAAGAACTGTATCATCTTTTTTTTGAAAATGCGCCGGCCTCTGCTTATTGCGTCTTAAATTGTTTTTACCTTCTGATCTCGAAATTGGCTAATCGACAAGAACAGTTTTGAAGAGAAAACAAACCATAAAGCTTTTCATTGAGGGCGGATTGATCGTGTTCAGTGTTCTTTTTGCCTTGTTTATTGATCGGATGGCCGGGGATGCCAAAACAAATGAACAGAAGAGAACTTCGTTGACCAGAATTCACAAAGAACTCTCTGAGAATGAAAAATTGATCGGGGAAATGATAGCCCTGCATGAAGTGGTAATTCAAAGTCTGAATACAGCCATAAGCAGCAAAGAAGACACGTTGCGTCGGCAGATCATGCAGGATGGTTACCTGGAATATAAGTTACTGGCTAATGGACGATCGTTGTTCCCCAGGTATCCATCAAGCACGGCGTGGGAGGCGGCCAAATCAACCGGCATCATTTCGGAATTCGACTATGAAACCATTGAAGCGTGTACGGGCGCATATGCGACGCAGGAAATGATCGTGAAAGGTACCCTGGCAAAGATCATTGAGGATCTATTCAATATTGACTACGCGCAGATGGATCAGAAACTGATAAAACTTCGACTGGAGTTTGAGGAGATTCGTCGCCAGGAGAAAACACTACAGACGCGGCTGGAAAAAGCCATCACCATGACTAAGTAGTCGCGCACCTGCAATGCATCCCATTAAAAAAAATGGAGGCAACGCTCCTGCTACTGGTCCGGCGCTACCATCAAATATTAACGTCCATCAAAAGCCTTTACGGCGTCGCAGGCTGATATGCGCCATACACGGCATCCTTAAACTTTTTGTGTACGGGATTGTCGAACGGGAAGATTTGCACGAACAGCACCGCGGTCAATTCATTCTTCGGATCGACCCAGAACAGGGTGCTCGCCGCGCCATCCCAAAAGAATTCACCGATTGCGCCGTTCTTCTCATCCGGCCCTTGCGGTTCTCGTAGCCTCACGGCAAAGTCGATTCCAAATCCGACTTGCCCCTTTGAAGGAAGCCACATACGTTCTGTTACACTGTCTGAAAGCTGATTCGTCGCCATCAACTTAACGGTCTCCTCTTTCAACACGACGGCATCGTCCAGTTTTCCTCCATTCACCAGCATTTGGGCAAATCGCATATAGTCATCCACGGTTGAGGTGAGTCCAAAGCCTCCCGGCTTCAACGGCCACTCCTGGCCATTAAAACCGTTGGCTATCGAATCGGCAACCCGGTTGAGTTTCCCATCGGCGCGATTATACATGGCTGCCAGCCGTTTCATGTCTGAAGGTACATATCGGGTATTATTCATCTTCAGCGGATTCAACACGTTCTCGATCACGTACTGATCGAACGGTTTGCCGGAGAGCTTTTCGACTATATAAGCCTGAACATCGACGCAAACGCCGTACGACCATTCCTCTCCCGGGTGAAACGCCAGCGGAAGCTTCGATAGCTTTTCCGCCATTTGCGTCAAGGTGTTGTTTTTATTCATGATGTCTGCCTGCCGAAACATTTCGCCCAACTCCTTGTGGCCGCCACTCAGAAAGCCGGCAGTGTGTCGGGTAATGTCCCGGATCGTAATCGGTCTATGAGGGGCCTCGAGCTTCATGTTGCCTTTGTCATCAAACCCGGCAAATACTTTCACATTACCAAACTCGGGCGCATACTTGCTGAGCGGATCGTCCAATTGGAACAATCCCTTCTCGTGCAATTGCATGAGCGCCACACCCGTGACCGGTTTGGTCATTGAAAAGATTCGAACAATCGTGTTCCTGTCCATGGGTATATTCGCCTCGCGGTCGGCGACACCGAAGGAGTTAAAATAAACCTCCTTGTTCTTTTCAAAAATCAGGGCTGAAATACCGGCAACCCGGTTGGTATCCACGAATGACTTTAGCGTTGCGTCTATGCGCGCCCTGACCTCGTCGGTAATGATGCCTGAAGCCTTCTCAGGTGGTTTGCAGGAAAAAGAAATGATTGCGACAAGCAGGATTGAAGGGAGGGTGAATCTCATGTATCATTCGTTTGTTCAGACAATTTATTGAAATAAACATAGGATGAAAACATTCTTTCTACGAGGACTATGGATGCAAGCACTATGGATACCTCATCACCAACTCCTGCTTAACGGATGAGGTCCCTTTCACTTCGAACTTAGCCTTTTGATAAGCCGGCGGTCCCTTCTTGCCCATAACGTTGTTGCTGAACGCGAACCCTTCTTTCGGAATGCCCAATTTGGACTTATCGAGTTCGCCGTTGTCGTTGGTGTCGTGAATGACACTCAGCGCATAGTCGCCATCCCGGACGTTCTCAAATTTAAGTACTATCGACGCGCTGCTCGCTTTCACGATCTTGCCTTCTATCGGCGTTTTGAGAAAGTTCCCTTCGGTGAAGAGACCCACGCGGAGACTACCATTACCCGCCTTAACACCCGTCAACGTAACTTCAACTTCGGCCTGGCCTCGCGCACCTGGTGAAAAGGCCACGAAGGCTATTAAAAGGTAAGCGTTCAATTTCATAAGCTTCAATTTGTTTACTCCCGGCAAGTGCCTTCAACCCTGGCATCCGTTTAGATCAATTACAAATAAGGTGCCATGCGCCCCCGCACAGACCATAGAATGTCACAGCTAAATTGCCTCATCACATGGACCAGGCTGAAAATTCTATCATGACTAAGCGGCCTTTTATACCGTAGAACCCTCCGCCTGACTGGTAGCGGCCGCAACTTCCTCATAATAACATCTGGATGCCGTATAATTGGCTGGGCATCTAGCGCCAATTTCTTAAATTCGAACATATCAACGAATCTATGGCTTCCATAAATCTCAAGATCAACAGCAAGAGCTACAGCGTAGACGCTGATCCTGCCATGCCGCTACTTTGGGCTATTCGCGATCTGGTCGGTCTCACGGGCACCAAGTACGGCTGTGGTATTGCGCAATGTGGGGCGTGCACCGTGCATTTGAACGGTACGCCTGTACGCTCATGTTCACTGCCCGTATCTGCTGTGGCAAATAAGGAGATCACCACTATTGAAGGACTTTCAACGGACAATTCGCACCCCGTACAACAGGCCTGGATTCAGGAGCAAGTACCGCAGTGCGGGTATTGTCAGTCGGGCCAGATCATGGCGGCAACTGCCCTGTTGAAGAAAAATCCGAATCCCAACGACAAGGATATCGACACCGCCATGCAGGGACATATCTGCCGGTGTGGTACGTATCCACGCATTCGTAAAGCCATTAAAACGGCATCTACC
Source organism: Chryseolinea sp. (assembly GCA_035489615.1). Classification (GTDB taxonomy): domain Bacteria; phylum Bacteroidota; class Bacteroidia; order Cytophagales; family Cyclobacteriaceae; genus Chryseolinea. The sequence goes on along the minus strand of DATHKA010000465.1, from coordinate 1,251 downwards.
ATCATGAGCTCCAAAGCATCGGTGAAGTAGTCGTAAACACCAGAACAATGACAGCAAATTCAAAAATATCGCGCAGGAATTTTATCAGGATCTCGTCGCTCAGCAGTGCAGCGCTGACCCTTGGATTCTACCAAACAGCATCGGGCAGTATCGTATCACTGGTGGATCCGGCAAGGGCGGCCGCGAAGAACGTCGAACTCAATGCCTGGATTTCGATCGATACGCTGGGGAAGGTAACGATTATAAACCATCGTTCTGAGATGGGGCAGGGCGCCTTTCAGTCGGTGCCGCAGATCATCGCTGAAGAACTGGAGGTCGATCTCAACGATGTTAACATTGTTTTTGCGCAAGGCAGCCAGACGTTGTACGGTAGTCAGATCACGGGAGGAAGTTCAACGATCCGCGGATCTTACAAGCGCCTGCTTCATCTGAGTGCAACAGCACGCGAGATGCTGATTTCGGCGGCCGCGAAGCAGTGGAACGTTCCGCAGAGCGAATGCTATGCCGAGAACGGAAACGTGATTCATCGCGGTTCAGGTCGCAAGGCCAATTACGGATCGCTTGTAGAAGAGGCGATCAAGCTACAACCTCCTGCCGATGTGAAACTGAAGGATCCGAAAGAATACAAGGTGATCCGCAAGCCCATGCCCCGGCAGGATACGCCGTTGAAAACCAACGGTACGGCTACCTTTGGATTGGATAAGCGTTTACCAGGAATGCTGTATGCCGTAGTTGAACGCAATCCACGTTTTTTAGGAAAAGTAAAATCATTCGATGCTACGGCGGCTAAGGCCGTTCCGGGGGTAAAGCACGTGATCAAGGTGCAGATGAATGTTTTTTCGCATAAGCGCGAGGGCGTGGCAGTCGTGGCCGATAGCCTGTGGTCGGCCATGCAGGGAAGAAAGAAACTGAAAGTTGAATGGGACGATACAGGATTTGAGCATCATAGCACGGATCAGCTATACGCAAAGATGCGCGAGGATGCGAAATCGGGAAAACTACTGTCGTTCAAAACGAAAGGTGACGTCGATAGAGTGTTTGATCAAGCCTCCAACAAACTTGAGGCTGTATATGAAACACCCTACGAAGCGCATGCCTGCATGGAGCCGCTGAATTGTATTGCCCATTACAAAGAGGGCAAGCTCGAAATCTGGGGACCTATTCAGGGGCCGGACTGGGTTCAGGCCGATGTTGCCCCGATGCTTGGTCTTAAACCGGAGGATGTCACCGTGAACATGACGTTCCTCGGTG
>DATHKA010000464.1:0-4520 GCA_035489615.1 Chryseolinea sp. | reverse complement strand
CTATACGATTGGAAAATATGGATTGAAGACGCTGGTGCCTTTGGCCAAACTGATGGTCACCGTGTACACAACGATGGGGCTGTTCGTTTTCGTTGTCTTGTACTTCATTATGCGCTCGTATCGCGTAAGCCTGCTGAAGTTCCTGAAGTACATACGGGAGGAGTTGCTCATCGTATTGGGCACGTCTTCGTCGGAGGCGGGTCTTCCGTCACTGATGGAGAAGCTGGAACGCATGGGATGTTCGAAGCCTGTAGTAGGGCTGGTAATACCCGCCGGATATTCGTTTAATCTTGATGGTACGACCATCTATTTATCGATGGCAACGATATTTCTTGCGCAGGCGTTTAGTGTCGAGCTCACGCTGGCTCAGGTGTTTTCCATCATTGGTATTTTGTTTATCACGTCGAAAGGTGCTGCCGGTGTTACTGGAAGTGGCTTTATCGTATTGGCGTCTACCCTGACGGCCATTAAAGTAATTCCGATAGAAGGACTCGCGTTGTTGCTCGGGGTCGACCGATTCATGTCCGAAGCGCGTGCTATCACAAATTTTATTGGTAACGGAGTGGCTACTGTGTGGATTGCTAACAATGAGGGGGAATTTGACCGCGATCGCATGGAGGTCGCCTTCAGCAACGTGCAGACAACTGAGAACATACTGATTGATAACCTCGGTAAGGGGGACATACTTCCCGGTGACAGACTCCCGGATCATCCTGGTTGACGCGCCAAACATGGCACGAGGCCTACGCGATGAAATGCGCTCCAAACAGTTTGTTAGCGGCGATCGGCGATCCTGGAGCGTGTCTTCTGTATCGGATCCGAGTCTCCACGTGTATCAAAATTGATACAAAACCAGCTTGGATCATTTTGTAAATGATTGATAGTTAGTTTGTTATTGTTGGTACGGCGTTTGGAAATGGATATGATCCGATTGAAAAATCATGTTCAAAAGCAACATCCTTGTCCGACTACGGATTCTTTGGCGCAACCGCACTCACGCCGCCATCAATGTAATCGGTTTATCACTGGGCATTACGAGTTCCGTGATCATCTTTCTGGTCTTAAAGTTCGAGTATAGTTATGACAGTTTTCGTCCCGATGGAGATCGCGTTTATCGTGTCGTAAAGACATTCGATGACGGAAAACATCCCGCGTTTCAGTATTCAGCGCTTACTTATCCTCTCATACCTGCCCTGCGCAACGATTTTGCCGACGCTGAATTTGTTTCGCTCGTCGACGCGCAAAAATCGGTAATCCGGGTTCCTAAGCCTGACGGTACGTTTGCAAAATTCCGCGAAGAAGCTATCGCGTTTGTGGATTCATCGTACTTCGATATTCTCACGCAAGAGTGGATAATGGGAAACCACAAGGCACTCACAGAGCCGAACACAGTTGTCCTGTCCGAGGCAGTAGCACAGAAGTACTTCGGGGATCATGATCCAATAAATAGGGTGATCAATTACAATGGCGAGTTTGATTTGATAGTAAGCGGCGTTGTGAAGGATCCACCACTCAACACGGATTTTGCTTTTACGATCTATGTTACTAACAACCTGGGAAGCGTCAAGCGTGGATGGGACAACTGGGGTGCCAGTGCTTCAAATGTAAATTGTCTTGTGAAGCTTCACATCAGCGTATCGGAAACGCAGATGGAAAATAAACTTAAGGGCTGGCATCTGCAGTACATCAAAAGTGATGAATTGGAAAATGCTAAGAATGAAAATGTTGTATTACAACCTCTTTCCGACATTCATTTTGATGGTGAATTCTGGAATCCGGGCGGAAGAATTGTTTCGCGTGCATCGCTCATAACGATGGCGCTTATCGGAACGGTCCTGCTTCTGACTGCGTGCATTAACTTTGTCAATCTCAATACTGTTTTAATCATTGATCGTTCTAAGGAAACCGGAATAAGAAAGGTTATGGGGTCAACACGTCTGCAACTCGTTTCGCAGTTTTTGGGCGAAACACTCCTCATTGCAGTCATCTCCCTGTTCCTTTCTTTGGGCCTGGTGGAGTTGTTGGCGATTCAGCTGTCACCGATCCTCGGTTACCGGCTGAGATTTGAGCCATTTGCAGACTTGATGACGGTCAGTTTCATCATGTGTGTTCTATTTGTTGTTGTGATTCTGGCTGGTCTTTATCCCGCAGTAAGATTGGCTGGATTCCAGCCAATACGGGCATTGAAGAGCAAGTTGGGTGGCGGTTCGCAGAAGGGCTTCACTTTACGGCGTTCGCTGGTGGTATTTCAATTGGCTACCTCGCAGGTGCTGATCGTGTGCACCATTATTGCTATCCAGCAAATGAACTTTTTCATGAGTCAACCAATAGGGTTGAACAGCCAGGCGGTGATAGAATTCGGTATCCCGGAAAATGGCGCAGAGAAAATGCGTTTGCTTTCCGATCGTATGCTGACCATTTCTGGCGTCAGGAACTTCTCCGCCAGCAACACCGGTTCCATCTCAGACGGTCAGTGGTCAGATAATTACGAGGCAACCGTCAACAATAAGGTGGTGAAGGAGAATGCCTTTGCCAAGATGGCCGATGAAAACTATGTGGATACCTACGGGATACAATTGCTCGTTGGCGAGAATCTGGTCCGCGAGGATTCGGCGACGCGCTGTCTTGTGAATGAGACGTTTGTCAAATCTCTTGGCCTAAGCAAACTTCAGGATGCCATCGGCGTTCCGGTGGCGATATGGGGTCACCACGCCATCGTGACCGGCGTGATAAGGGATTTCAACGCAGAGTCGTTGCATAACAAGATTCGCCCGACGATCATCCTGCCCAGCTCCGATTCTTACTTCAAAGGTGCTGTGCGCATGGAGACGGAGAATATGAACGAAACACTGGACCAGGTAAGAGCGACCTGGGAAGCCATATTTCCAAATTACGTATATGAGCAGTTCTTTCTCGATGACGTCATCAGCGGAATGTATAAGGCCGAAAGAAATGTTTCTCGTCTGGTCGCGCTCTTCGCGGGCATGGCGATTTTCATTGGCTCCATTGGACTGTATGGACTCATTTCGTTTATCGCGCGGACCAGGACTAAAGAAGTGGGGATCCGCAAATCCCTGGGTGCGTCAGCAGCTCAGGTAGTAGGTATGTTCTCCAGGGAGTTTATCCTATTGATCGCTATCGCATTTATAATCTCCATGCCCATGGCCCATATCTTCATGAGCGAATGGCTGAACAATTTTGAATACCGAATTCACCCTGGGATACTCACCTTTCTGCTGGGTGTATCATTTAACTTTGTGATTGTGCTGTCGACCATTGGCGTTCGCGCGTATAGGGCGGCAGTGGCAAATCCGGTAACGGCCTTGCGTGATGAATAAGCATAAAATAAAAATATACTAACATGTTTAGAAATAGTATTCTTTTAAGACTCAGATCACTTTGGCGTAACCGCACGCACGCGATCATCAACATCCTGGGGCTCTCTTTAGGTCTGACGAGCGCGATACTGATTTTTCTCATACTTCGGTTCGAACTGAGCTTCGACAACTTCCGGTCGGATAGCGACAGAATCTATCGCGTGGTCGTATCGTTCCAGAATGATGACGACACCGGGTACAGTTCGGCATTGACCTATCCGCTCGTTCCAGCCATGCGGAACGACTTTCCGGATGTCGAATATGCCTCTCTCGTCGATGCGCAGGACGCTGTTATACGTGTGCCCAGGAGCGACGGCACATTTGACAAATTCAAAGAGACCCGCATCGCTTTCGTCGACTCATCCTACCTGGACATTTTTCCACAGGAGTGGATACAGGGTGATCGACGGGCCTTAACCCATGCTAACACGATCGTGCTCACGGAATCATTCGCCAAAAAATACTTTGGTGATAGCGATCCTATCAATAGGGTCATCAACTATAACGGTGAATTTGACGTGACTGTGAGCGGCGTCGTAAAAGATCCGCCACTGAATACCGATTTTCATTTTCCCATGTTTATCACAAACGAATTGGGTGCAACGAAGCGAGGATGGGATAACTGGGGTGCTTCGGCTTCGAATGTGAACTGCGTGCTGAAATTGCACCAGGGCGTGTCGCGCGGCCAGCTCGAGGCGAAGATGAAAGGATGGCACATGAAATATTTCACCGGCGACAATGAGAAGGATGGGAAGAACCGGACGTATTTCCTGCAGCCCCTTATGGACATGCACTTAGATGAACGATACTGGAATCCCGGTGGCCGGGTAGTGTCGGAAGCATCTTTGATAACGATGGGTTTAATTGGTGCCGTGTTGTTGCTCACCGCATGCGTAAATTTTATCAACCTCAATACCGTTCTGATCATTGACCGGTCAAAAGAGGCGGGCGTGCGAAAAGTGATGGGCTCTACCCGTGCGCAGTTGGTCAGTCAATTTCTGAGCGAGACGATCATGATCACCCTCATTGCTTTATTGCTCTCGTCGGGACTGGTGGAGTTGATGCTGATGCAATTATCGCCATTACTCGGCTACCGACTATCGTATCATCCATTCGGAGATGTGTCAACGCTGTTGTTCCTGT
>DATHKA010000463.1:0-4487 GCA_035489615.1 Chryseolinea sp. | reverse complement strand
GGGCGACACCAAAAGGCGTGGCATGGATACCATAGGTTACCTGAATGCCGTTTCCCCGCGTGCGGTACTCCTGCGGCGTAACCCCTTCAAGTGTTGTAAACAGGTCGTAAACGCGCGATTGACTGGACAGCCCCGCCAGTTCAGTGGCCTCCAGAATATTTCGGGACGTTACGAGTTTTTCCTTAAGGAAATCGATCGTTAAAAATTGCAGAAAGCGCTTGGGTGTAACGCCGGCCCAATGGCTAAACATTCGCTGAAAATGAAAAGGCGAAAGGTGAACATGTTCCGCAACCTCGTCGAGCGAAGGCTGACGACGAAAATGCTGCTCGAGAAACTGAATGGCGCGTTCAATGCGCAAATAGTTGATATCGGGTTCCTTTGTGGTCAACATCATAAAACTATGTTTTTTTGTTGACTCAAAGGTGCAGCAGCAGGGACAGCTACTCAACCCGCTTCTTGCGCAATTTGACTTGGCCCGCTCCTGGCGCCGTCCTGGCCCCTCCTGGCGCCAGACTTCAGTCTGGTGCCTCCACCCCTCCACCCCTACGTACTCTCATTCAACCTCACATCCAACCGCGAGGTAACATACCCAGATTCCGTCTGAGGCAGATTCGCTGCGCGATCCTTGGTTTCCGCATTGATCCTCGCCAACGCCTCGATCCTGTTCACCTCATAGCCGTGTTCTTCCACTTTCAACAGCTGGTCATAAGGTCCCTGCCCGGAGATCAACTTCACAAACACAGGTGCTGTCTCCACCGCGACAAACAGCAGCATGATAAACCAATTGGCCCACCAGATGGCATCGCTTTGTTTTGTCAGGCGATCCAATGCTTCCATGCGGGCAGCCGGGCCGTCCAACTTTTGTTTACCCAGCGAAACGATCTCTGAGCGCAGGGCAGAATCAAGCGTCACCATGCGCCCAGTCTTGTCGTGTATGAGTTGATCATTCTTGGAGACCAGGGCCTGTAACTCCAAATCGGCCTGATCCGCATTCGCTTTTTTGATCTTGTATATCGGCCCTGCGTTGCGCTTTTTCGTTCCCCCGGTACCATCGGCCTCTTCCTGGGCCAGCCTTACGAGAGCATCCCGCTTCTCGGCCTTTGCAGCCAACTCGGCCTTTAACGCGGCAATTTCCAAGCCCAAGGTTTCGCGATCGTTTATGTACCGACCCCGGATTTCATTCTCCTGAGCCGTGTAAGTCTGCTGTTCCATGATGACCAGTTCGCCTTTGATTTCCTTTTCAAAGATTTTCAATTCAAGCGGTTTGGCGATTACTAATGAGATGATCACGGCCAGGATAATTCGTGGCAAAGCCATTCGAAACTCGCGGCTGCTGTTGCCTTCCTTTCGCATGCTCGAAACAATGTATCGATCGAGATTAAAAATCATCAGGCCCCAGACGGAGCCGAACGCCGTGGCAATCCATACACTGTCAAAAACCGTGTACAACGCGTAGGACGCTGCGATGGCAGCGAACAAGCCGGTAAAAAAGATCGTTGCGCCTATTCCAACGTAACGACTCGAGTCTACCTCACACTTTGTGAGCAGGGGGATGTGAACACCCGAGCACAGCCAAAAAAACCGCTTTAATTTTTCCATGAGCGAATAACGCGACTTGCTGATTTATTATTGCTGTCAACATTTCCCAATGGGCGTGCCAGAATGAAGTCTGTCGACAACCATCCGGAATTGGATACTTTTGTGATCCACTGTACAATTATGAACAGCAACTGTGTTCACAATAGATTCGTACATAACGCTGAATAACTCAACCCGTCCTGACGCGCATGGATTTTGTCATTGCTGCACCATCCGAATTCAACTTTGAACTTTGCCTGGGCTTCCTGCAACGATCGCCCCGCGAACTGCTGCACCGTTGGAACGATGGCCGCGTTCGTAAGTTGCTGCAAATAGGTGATCGGCCGGTTTTGTTCGAACTTCAGGAGGCCACCGATTCACGGTCGACAACCTTCCCGGAGAAGGGGATTCGCGTCCGGGTTTTGAATACTACGCTCGACGAGGATGAACGCGCCTGGCTGGAGCGTTACGTTCGGGCCTGGTTTGATCTCGACACGGATCTCAAGCCGTTTTACGCCAAGGTATCGAACGACAAGCTCCTTGGTGACCTGGTGACGCGATACCATGGTTACCGGATCATTGGACAACCCGACCTGTTCGAGTCACTCGTGTGGGCGGTATTGGGTCAGCAAATCAACCTTGCGTTTGCCTACACACTGAAGCAGCGCTTCGTCGAGCGATTTGGAACCAGTTTCGAATTCGAGGGCCACCCTTACTATGCTTTTCCCCTGCCGGGTGCGGTTGCGCAGCTCTCTGATGCGGACTTGCTACCGCTCCAGTTTTCCCGACAAAAAAGCCTCTATACGGTCACCATTGGAAAGGCATTTGCCACACAGGCCATTACGCAGGAAAGCCTGTCGGCGATGACGCTGGCACAGGCTAAGGATACCCTTATGCAGATCAAGGGCATTGGAAACTGGACGGCAAATTATGCTTTGATGAAAACATTTCGATACAAAGACGCCTTTCCGGCGGAAGATGTCGGCATCCATAATGCCATCAGGCTCATCCGGAACACCAAGCAAAAACCCACCGTCGATGAGGTACGGCGGTTGTTTAAGAAGTACAAGGGCTGGGAGGCCTATGCGACGCTCTACCTTTGGCGGAGCCTGCCATCATAAAGCCACCGACCTGGGTTGATTTTGCCAGCCGGGCGCCACATCACAAGAACCATCTAATTCGATTCCCCTGACATTTCGTTTTGATGCGATTGTTACTATTTTTAGCAAACATGCATCATACTGTGTTGCTATTTACGGGCCACCTGCTCGACTCCATTGACAGGATTTCTTCACGATTCCCCTATCGACTCATCAGCGAAGTCAGGCGAATGATTGCTGGGGAGATCAAAAGCTTTCGGCATACACAGGAAAAGCAGATCGCCATTTCGAGCCTGGCAGCAGGAAGCGATATCTTGTTTGCCGAAGCGGCGCTCGAGGCAGATATACCCCTCCATATCTTTCTGCCGCACCCGCCAGCAGAATTCGTCGATCGGTCTGTGCTGTACGCTAAAAACCAGGAGGATGAAGATTCGGATGAATGGATTGCGCGGTTTGGCACATCGATCAATCGCGCCGTATCGATAAATGTCGTGGAGCGAAAAGATGACCTGGATCCGTACGTTGCCTGCAACCGGGAAATGTTGCATCATGCGATGCAGTTTTCAGGTCATGAAAAAAATAAGATACTGGCGCTGGCCATGATGGAAAGCGGCAGCGAGATAAAGCAAGGCGGGACGGCTGACTTTGCGTATGAAATTGAATCGTCAGGTATACTGGTACGGAGACTGTGGCCGGATCGTCCCCACCGGCTTTTCCGGTAGGCCGGTAGTTAAGTAGTCATGCAGATCGGCGGCAGTGATTGAGACATTAGGCTTACGGACTGACTTTTAGAAAGGCATAGCACGATGAACGAAACCAAGGATTTAGAAAGACTTATCAGCCTCGGGCATTATGCGCAAGCGCGCAAACGTGCAGAAGAGCTTCTCACACACACCGATTCGTTGCGTGCAAAACAATTGTATGCCTTCTCGCTTTCTAAGTCCGGACAGCCGGAAGCCGCTCGGGATTTTCTGGAGCGCGTTGCCAAGGATCATCCTGATGATCCGGAAACGAACGGCATTCTGGGCGGCATATACAAGGAATTGTTTCGAAACCAGCAAAGTACCGCGTTCGCCGTATTAGCCCGCGATACGTATGATCGCAACTTTGCAGCAACGCGTAACTACTATACGGGAATTAATGCGGCCACGATGTCGACTCTGGCAGGGCAGAGCCGACGCGGTAAGGAACTGGCGCAGGAAGTGCTGGACGTCCTAAAAGATCCGGATCAGGATTTTTGGGAAGCAGTGACCCGCGCGGAAGCATTGTTGCTGCTGAAGGAACGCACGAAAGCGGAGGAGGCTTACCAGAAGGCACGCCGGCTGGCGGGCTCCGACTGGGGGAAGATCAATTCCGTGTACAACCAGTTGTGGTTGCTGAAGCATTACCTGCCTGTCCCCCGGGAAGCCCTTGTCGCATTCAGCCCACCCGTTGTGGCGGCGTTTGTTGGGCACATGATCGATCATCCGGAACGCCAGGTCCCGCGGTTTCCCGCGTCGATCGAAGGTCAGATCAAGCAGGCGATTACCAGCGCGCTCAATACGGTGAACGCTCGTATAGGCTACAGCTCGCTGGCCAGTGGCGGTGACATCCTTTTTGCCGAAGCAATGGAGGAACTCGGTGGCGAGGTCAATCTCTTTCTGCCGTTTAGTCAATCGGACTTTCTCGCGGCAAGTGTATCTTTTGCCGGCGATCATTGGACGGAGCGATTCCAGCGGTTAGTTGACAAATACCCGGTCACCTATCTAACGGAGGAGCCACACGCGGGGCATGCGGATCTGTTCGGATTGCAAACCTCTATCTTGTTTG
>DATHKA010000462.1:0-63107 GCA_035489615.1 Chryseolinea sp. | reverse complement strand
TTCTCCATTCGCTGCAGTGCGGCGTGCACCGCCCCCGTGGTAACTGTTTTGCCCGTTTGTTGTTCCAATTCTTCAGCGATAACAACACTGTATGCCTCGGGTGTGAGTACGGCTACGGCAAGCAGTACAATCTCTTCAAATTCACCTAAGTCACTTCTTCTCATGTATTAAAGATGTTTTGATTGTTCATTTCGAAGATTACTTCTATTTCGGTATAACAAATGCCCTGCCAATGCAAAAAAAGGTCCGACAGCACGGAAAAAAGAACTTTAGGGGTTGGCTATGCCGTTGATTTTCCGATATCGAACAGAACCGTCCGATTTCAGCCCCAAATGCAAGCCATCGCGTAATAGCTCGTCCAACGGAGTACCAAAACGCAATGATCTCGACAGTTGCGTACTATGGTGAGCCTGACGGTGTAACAAAATGCCACGAAGAGTCTTGTTTCCTTTGGTGGTGCTGACATTTCAACTTTATTGCCAGACGAACTGGGTATCCCGCGCCATCCGCCCGCCTCCGAAATCACGACTATGTGAGGTCATTTTGTTGCTTAACTCCTCCTGGTGCCGTGGATTATACCCTTCGCTAGCAGTAAATTCTTTACGGTAACAACCAGAATCTCCATCCGCTCCAATACGCTTTGTAATGAGCGTGGAAGTCTCTAAAACTGCGAGTCATCGGCAGTTTGTTTTTTTTGGCAAAGACCTCATATTCTTCCTTGTTCCTGAATTCTAGCAACTCTAAACTCTTAAGGTCAAAAATCAAATACTTCATATCGTCCTGTTCGGCAAATATTTTATCATTTCTAACCTCGAAATTGTAGATATGTCGCTGCCGATGGTCAGACGTTCTAAAATATGTCCAAACACCATCACCATTCCGTATGTCCTGGTGATGTCCAATTGGAATTCTTGCACCGTCCCCAAGGCCATGGTCGCCCCAGTATGAGAAAAAGTAGAAAAATAAGCCGAAAGAAATCACCAGCATCGTCCGCCACCAGAACTTCCATTTCTCGACGAGCATTCGATCAAGCAGTCGGCTATTGGCAATTTTGTAAACGAACCGACACAGGAATAAAATAATCGTTGCATACAAGCTCGCCTGAATTGCAATCTTGAAGATGGTGAAAATGAAGTGCAGTAATGCGAACATGGCCGACCAGATGTTGCGTATAAAAAACTAAAGATATCACCGGAACCTTACATACGCCATACATGCTGCATTCGGTTTCCAAATACCCGGAGCGCATGATTTATTTTTGTTCCTCTCCTGTACCCCAGGACAGTAGAATCATGGCAGACCTCGCAATTGAATCTTTGCTGGAGCAGGCATATGCTACACGCGGCAATGACATTCATGGTAGTATTCAGCTGGCCGATCAGGCCCTTCAGCGTTGCCACGACAGCCATAATCATACAGGCAAAGCGAAAGCAGAAAACCTGCTCGGCCTGTTCCATTTGGTCAAAGGAGAATTTGAAACAGCCCGCAGCTTTTCCGAATCCGCGCTTGCCTACTTTTACAGCACATCAGGACCTGAAAGGGATTGCAGATGCCAACTACAACCTCGGAAGTATTTATTATCGAACAAATGATTATCACAGTGGACTTCGGATCCTGCTGGATAGTCTGAAATCATATCGGTTCATTAATGATCTCCACAATCAGGCGAGAGTGCTGATTCCAATAGGAACCATTTACGAATATTTCGGTGACTATCAACATGCCAGCGAAGCGTACCTCCAGTGCATTCAGATCAGCAAAGAAATCAATGACCTGAACCTGGAATCAAACGCTTACAATCCACTTGCTGGCATCTACCTCAAGTGGAATGAGATCGATCGCGCATTTGAGCTCATTCAAAAGAGTGTCTCGATCAAGACCATGACGGGTGACAGACGCGGGCTTGCTTTCGCGCATTATACGAGAGGCAAAGGACACCTGCGCAGAAAGGAGTTGGAAAAGGCACTGGATGATTTCAATGTGGCACTCACGATAACTGTCGACACCAGCGACAGGCTCGGACAAGGCATGGTGCTTAACAAAATGGGGTCTGCCTGGTTAGTCATGAATGATCTTCACCGGGCCCGGAAGTGTTTTCTGGAGGCGGAGGATGTAGCAAAGCGATTCAACATCACGTTCGTTCTGGCAAGGGCACATCACAACCTCTATCAGGTAGCAAAGGCGGCACACCGGCCTGCCGAAGCGCTCGCCTACCTTGAGCAGTCAATCAAGATGAAGGAGGCGGTGGTGAATAAAGAAACATTCAACATTATCAAAAGTTACGATGCGCTCTTAAAGATCGAAGCGCTGGAACATGAGGGCCGTTTACAAAAGCAACGGAATGCCATCATTGAACAGAAAAATACAGAACTCGATTCGTTCTTTTACCGCGTGTCCCACGACTTGAAGGGTCCGATCTCTTCGCTTCTTGGGCTGCATAATCTGGTACAAACGGATGTCACCGATGGGAACTCCTTAAGATTCTTTGAACTTTATCACGGGCAGGTCAACCGCATGAACAATATTGTCATGGGCCTGATCAATCTGACAGAGATCAAGAATACAAGGCAGTTGAAAGCGAAGATCGACTTTCACAAACTGGTAGATGAATGCATTCAATCGTGTCATTATCTGGATCAGTCTGCGAGAGTGATCGTTAACAAGCATATTGAACAGATCGATTTCCAGTCTGAATGGGCCATCATCAACACCATTCTGCAGAACCTGATTGAAAACGCCATTAAATACGCTCGTAAAGACATCACCCCGGCCGTAAATATCTCCATCTATGTGGAGGGCGATGACCTCGTCATCAAGGTTGAAGACAACGGTCAGGGTATACCCGCAAAGCACGTGAACTTCATCTTCGACATGTTCTATCGCGCAAACGACAAAGTGAAGGGATCGGGACTGGGACTGTACATTCTTAAGAGGGCCGTGGAGCGACTACACGGAAGTATTACGGTAGATAGCAAGTTGAACATTGGCTCGGTCTTCGTTGTTAAGCTTGCCCTGGCTGAAAATTCTGCTACGCCTGCCCTCGTCATTTCGCAAACAGCCTGAAATCATAAACAAAATGACTTCGACCGGAGCGGGAGGTATTTTGGAAGGATTGAAGACGCATTAAAAATCAGGCCGTATGCAAACATATAGTCACAATGACTATATGTGCGATCAAACGCAGCGGCTTATGTCAGGATCGACAACCAGCTACTCAATCCCGATCGCGCATTTTTTTCCACACCCGCACCACAAGGTTGTATCTCATTTTCGTAGCCATGCGCGCGGCTGACTCATCTCAGCGGGTCGGCTTACCGCATTGTATTTGCTGCTGCCTACTGGCCACCGCACGGATAAGTGTCTTGGCGCTTTCGATCCAATGGGTAAAATATGATTAAGGTAATTTCAGTGATCTTACTATTAGCCGGTGTTATCGGCCTTATTCTGGGTGTACTGGGGATATTTGGCCGCGACCTGGTCACGATCAGTCCATGGGGTTTGGCAATCCTGGGAGTGGTCTTCTTTACGGCAGGAATCGGTCTGATGAAGCGACAGGTGTAAGGCTATATTGCCGTATCACTAACTCGCCAACTCTTCGGGTAGAAAAAGGCGATCCCAACCACTCCTCCGTCTTCGTGCATCTTGAGCCGGCGCATGTTATCAAAGAAGGTCGTTCTTTTCTTATCTTGCATTTGCCGAAAATGACTGCGAATACTATTGTCGTGATTGACGACGACCTGGATGATCTCGATATTATGGCCGATGTTATTGCAACGGTTGAACCGTCAGCCAATTGCGTGACCTTCAAAGATCCGGTAGCTGCCGTGAACGACCTGTTGTCCAACGCAGGGCTACCTCCTAAATACATATTTATAGATCACAATATGCCCACCATGCGTGGAGACGAAGTACTAAAACAAATAAGGGAAGTTGCGCGTTTCGAAAAAACGATTATCATCCTGATCTCTACCTCGATGCCTATCCTTGACTCATCGAAATTCTACGAGGCAGGCGCCAATTATGCAGTCGAAAAACCCAACAGATTGACAAACTATTATACGCTTTTAAAAAGCATTTTCAGAAATCACAGGTAACGAATTGCTCAGGTGAAAATAGCCCGTTTCAAGTTCATAGCTGTATTCATCATGTGTTACATGTGCGCGTGTAAACCCGACTTGCAAGGTGATGTTCTTATTTCCAACGTGAACGTCGTCGACATTGAATCCGGAAGCGTCTTGCCTGCTCGCGATGTCCTCATCAGGGGCAACACGATATCGAATGTTGTCGCCCATGGAGAGCAAGGCATCACAGCAGGCATGATGATCGACGGCAACGATAAATATCTTCTACCCGGACTTTGGGACATGCACGTTCACATGATGCGGAATAGATGGTACGAATCGCAGTTGCCACTTCTTCGCGCCAATGGCATCACCGGCTTTAGAGAGATGTGGGGCGATTTTGGCGTGATCCGACACGTGCGATCGATGATGAAGAAAGACAGTCTTGCATTCTTTCGGTTTATAGCTCCTGGCCACATTCTCGATGGCAAAGTGCCGTATTGGTCTCATGCGCTCGCGGTTGCCGATGGTAAACGTGGCACGCACCTGGTTGACTCATTAATACAGGCAGGTGCCGACTTCATCAAAGTTTATAGCTATCTCGATCCCGAATCATTTCATACCCTCGCGGCGAGGTGCAAGCAAAAGAAAATTCCTTTTGTGCGTCACGTGCCGCATACGATGCGGGTAACGGAAGCATCACGGGCCGGGATGAGTTCGATGGAACACTTGCTCGTGGACGAAAATCCGCTGATTAATATTGACAATACCAGGAAAGTGCACACGGTGATCGCCAACGGGAAAGTGTACGATAAGGCGTATATACGTGATGTTCTAAGTCTTGTCGACCGTGGGCGATAAAATACTATTCCGTCTTGTGTCCTCTCGATACAGTAAACCAAACGTGGCGATACACCTGCTTAGTTGCGGGCAGTGTCGGAAAGAGTGAACATAACCTTCACACAAAGACGTTTTTGCACCGTTCGTCGTCAAATTCCTACGACCCGTCTGGCCGCTTACAACTATCAGGCACATCTATCGTTTTACTTCCACAAACCAGAAAAAAAGATCAGTATGGAATTCGGCTCAATGATATGGCAACGCACGCTTAAAATCCAGGACATACGCGCCATCATTCAACGCTACTTCGAAAATACGTGTTCGGAGGATGAATTGTCGCTCGTTCATTATTGGTACACCCTGCTGACCAAGCGTTGCTATGACTGTGATGCATCCCTCATTCCGCTGGAGCAGCGTATCTGGGAGAAGGTGGTCAGCCGGGTCTAGTCACGCGGGCTTTTGCGAAAGGCAGCACGTGCGATTAATACAAGCAAGGCATCGTCGATGCTGAAGAAAAGAACATATATATTGGTTGGTATGGAGGCTGATCCAATAGCAGCTTTCCTGGTTACTACGTTGCAGCGCTGATGAATCCTGAATTGCCCGTTATGAATCACTTTACGCTCCTCCCCAAAGCAGGCAGGCAACTTCGCAATGCTATATACATTCGGTTTTTTGTTACGGTCAGCCTGTCTGTCGTGGCCATTATCGTGTTGCCACTGTTGGACGCCTTCCCATTTGATCTTTGGCCCAAGGATTGGTCAAGCTATATTTATATCAGTCTACCTGTCGTCATCATGTACTTTCTGGACCTGAGAAAAGCATCGAATACGGCGTCGAGTTATAAACTCACTGTTTCTGACGAACTTATCACCAGGGAAGTCCGCAAATCAGCTATGCTCTCGATCCCCGTGCGGCAGATCCGGTTCATCACAAAATGCGCGGATGGATCATATGTCATCACAGGAAATGATATGCTGAAACCTATTGTCGTTCCAGTGGGAATCGAACGGGCAGAAGAACTGGAAGGATTGCTCGCCAGGCTTACGCCCGTGACCATGCGATTGTAAAATTTTCACTTGCCCAAGCTATTAGCGTTTGTTGTTGCATTCCTGGCGGCTACGATGGGTGCCCTGGCAATTGTAGTAGTCGGCCGGATTGTATGGCATTGGACAGCGTGAGTCTATTTACGGCAAGCCGGCTGAGATCCGACTAGTAAATACGCTGTCCGCTGGTTACCGAAGAAACTTGAAAAGCAGCACTACTTCATCAGCCAGGCAAACACGTCTCCCATAAATTGCAGGCACTGATAGTTATCGACGTTCTCCCACTTCGTCATGTACAGGCTCACCATGCCGTCGCCCATGGCCACGATACGCCCACCGCTGGGTATTACCTTATACACTCCAACAGGGTTCGATTCGTCCGCATTGAGATAACAAAAGGGTGTGCCTCCTTCAACAATGCGTGCGCCATGTGCAGGAATAGACCAACGTTCCTTTGCTATTTCTCCGGTGTTGGCATGTCCGCCCGATGAATGATCCGGATTATTTTGTTTGTATTCGATGCCAAATGGCTTTACAATGTCATTGATATTGATCTGGTCCAGCGTTCCCCAATAGTCTTCATCCATGGTAACGAACAGGCCGCCACCCTTTTGTACAAATTCGCGAATGGCTGTTGCTTCACTTTCGTCGAATTTACCACCTGCACCCTGCAGGAACAGGAGGTCAATATCCTTGAGTGAAGCGGCAGTAAACTTTGCCTTCTGATAGGCGACGGTGGCGTGTAGGGCATCAGCATTCTTGGTGAGCTCGCCAGCCATATACTTCACCCGTTCGATCAGTTCAGGGTCTTTACCAGGCATATCGTTGGGATCATGCCAGAATCGCTGACCATGGGCAACGTCTACAAGGATTTTCTTCTTTGCTGTTCCGGATTGAGCATTGGAGTCGACGTAAGTTAATGCAATAACGGCCATGCATATGGTGGCTAAGAATTTAACGGGTCC
The DNA here is from genome assembly GCA_035489615.1 of Chryseolinea sp. GTDB lineage: Bacteria > Bacteroidota > Bacteroidia > Cytophagales > Cyclobacteriaceae > Chryseolinea. Next base: position 56,195 of record DATHKA010000462.1, on the reverse strand, counting down.
GTTCATGGTGCGAGGGTTTGCTTGCGACTTGCCATCCAAGGATGATGCCGTAAAATATATCATTCTGCAGTCAGATTTTAAAGGTCTGACGCGAGCAGGTGTCCAATTACGAAGCAAGGCGTTCGAATGCGGATGCATAAACTTTTCCGAAGCCGGGCAAAAATATTCAACTGTATATATAGTTCGGATACTTTCTACGATAACGCAATCGAGGAATACTTGGTGGAATGTTTACCCCTATTCATTCTTAAGCATCTCCGTTGGATTGGTGTTGGCCGAGGAAAATGACTGGAATCCAACGGTAAAGGCGCGATCGACATGGCCGTCAGTCCCGCAACAATGAATACCCAAATGTCAATGGGTGTAATAGAACCATGTGAAGCACATCCTCCAACAATCGCCCAGTCGCTTCCGAAATCAGTTTTCCACAGCATTGCGTGTGCGCGGCGCGATTGTAGCAAAGCCCCCAGTATTCGATTCCATGCCTATATTTGTCTTAGCCCAATGTCCATGACAACTCCCAATAAGCATAGAAGACAACCGTCATCTCTGAACCCGTGCGCATGGCTGGCATTTTTGGCTCTCACCGTCGCCTCATCTGGCTGGCCACTATTCTCACAGCATATCACCAGCGACGCCAAATTCCGACGCCTTTCGGAAAACGTTCAACTCTCCAATCTCAACATCACGGCCATTGCACAAGATTCAAAAGGATTTCTTTGGGTGGGCACCTTGGATGGTTTGAACCGGTTCGATGGTTACGATTTCAAGATCTATCGCAACGTTGAAAACGATACCACATCGCTCGTTAAGAACAGGGTCGAAACTATCTATGAAGACAGTGATGGCACCTTGTGGGTATCAACGTTGAACTCTGGTTTGCAGTATTACAACCGGACCGCGGACGCCTTCGTTCGCATTCCTGAATTCTCGCAGCGTTACTGTCAGGTCTTTCGCATCACCGAGGACGATCAGCATAACCTGTGGATTGGGGGGGCCTTCAATGAACAAGCCTTTGTAGCGGTGCGCGATCATCAAACTGGTAGGTGGGAAAAATTTCTGTTGTTTCGCGCAGCCGAAGGTATCTACAGTATACTTCAAACATCGGAGAACGAATTTTGGCTGGGCTCGCAGTCAAACGGTCTGCTGAAATGGAATAAAAAAACGCATGTTATCGAACAGCACTTCTTCCATGATCCCAACAATCCCAACAGCCTTCCTGGAAATGACATTCGTAAAATAGTTCAGGATACAAAGGGCAACTTGTGGATCGCCACCCACGACGGAGGATTATGCAAATTCAATGTCAAGAATAATCAGTACACCAAGTTCACCGTCAACTCACCCGCCGGCTTGCCCTCCCTGCCTAACAATACCATCCGATGTATGATCGCCGACGATCATAAGCTCTGGATGGCAACGGAAAACGGCGGCCTTAGCAGTATGGACATGATGACGGGAGTGCTGACCAATTTCCTATACGACAAATCCAATCCCAGTTCCATTATCAATAACTCTATGTGGTCAGTATATAAAGACCATCAAGGCAGAATCTGGGCCGGTTCATTTGCCAAGGGCTTATGCGTATTGGATGTGTTGGAAGACAAATTCCCGATCTATGACCCCTCACTGACAGGCGACCTGGTAAATGTCATCTTCATGGATTCCAAAAACCGAATGTGGATTGGAACAGAAGATGGGCTGGTGCTGAAGGATAATATGGGTTCCCGCCGCTTTCGGTTTGATTCAAAAAACAAGGGAAGCATCAGCAGCAATGCCATACTCTGTGTTTATGAAGATCGAAAACATCGCATCTGGGTCGGCGTGTGGGATGGCGGGGTGAATCGGTTTGTTGAGAGTTCGCAGACCTTCATACGATACGGGCACGACCCAAAACGCGAAGACAGCCTGACGGATCCAAATGTCTTTAACATAGCAGAGTCTTCTCAAACAGGCGAACTCCTGGTTTCCACGTTTGGTGGTTTAAATATTCTGAAAGACGAGCAAGCCGGCATTTTCGAAAACCCATTTTCTTATCCGCATGAGGGCGATCAATTTCACTTTGCGTTACAGGAAGATAAAGACCACAACCTTTGGGTCGGTGCCAGGAGCGGCCTAAGCATCTATTCGTTGAAAACAAAACAAATTAAATCGGTCAGTATCTGGGACGACACCACAAAAACCAGCGAGCAGATCAATTGTATTTTCGAAGATAACAACGGAACACTTTGGATTGGCTCCAGTGGTGGTCTTCACCAGATGGTAAACCCCGGTAAATTTATCACCTACACCGTCAGGGATGGATTACCTGTGGATTTCGTTCAGGGAATTTTACAAGATGCTAAAGGAAATCTGTGGCTTGGAACAAGTAAAGGACTATCGGTATTCAATCCGACAACCAAACAATTCAGAACTTTTGAAGAAAGTGACGGCCTGCTTTCGAATGAGTTGAGGAGAAAGGCATTCCTAAGAATGAAGAATGGTCAAATGTTAATCGGTGGTAAGGGAGTGAACACCTTCTTTCCCGATAGCATTGCTTCTAACCCTAACAAGCCTTTTGTTTATATCACCGACCTGAAAATATTTAACCAATCGATCAAGCCCAATACCGCTGATGGTATCCTGAAGAACGACATCGCTGAAACGAAAGAACTTTACCTGGATTACGATCATATTTTATTTACGATTCATTACGTGGGCATCAACTTCACTTCCAGTTACAAAAACCAATACGCTTATAAGCTGGAGGGATTCGACGCGAACTGGATTAATGTGGGCACGCAGCGTTTTGCCACGTTCACCAACCTGGATCCAGGCAAGTATGTTTTTCGTGTCAAAGCCAGCAACAATGACGGTCTTTGGAATGAAGAAGGAACTTCTCTTATCATACACGTTTTGCCTCCGTGGTGGAGGACGTGGTGGGCGCGGTCTCTGTTTATACTGAGTTTGACAGGCATCGCGACACTCATTATTTTCATACGTACGAGAAGTATTCTAACAGCCAATCGGGAATTGGAAGACGCCGTTGACCAAAAAACAAAGGAACTTCAGAAAACAAACCTGGCCTTAAGGAAAAGTGAGGAAGAAATTATCGAGAAAAACAGAAGGCTAACGGCACAAAGTGAGGCGCTGGCTGCTCAGAACGAAGAACTTCTACAAAGCCAGGAAGAGGTATCGACACAGCGCTACCTCGTTGAGAAGCAAAATGAAAATCTGGAAATGGAGGTTGCCAAACGTACCAATGAGCTCGTCGACTACAATCAACAATTGCAACAATTTGCCTTCATCGCGGCACACAATCTTCGTGCGCCCGTTGCGAGGATACTTGGATTAGGACAAATTCTTGGAATGCTCGACAATACGCCTGAAAAGAAAAATGAGATCTATCCCAAGCTTATTCAAACCGCCCGTGAACTAGACGGCGTCGTTAATGATTTGAACACAATACTCGACTCGAGAAAAAACAGCGACTCTCACCTTACCCTTGTTGACCTGGCAACGGAAGTCTCGAAGCTCAGGGATACCCTGGAACGCGAAATCGCACACACAGGGGCGGTCATCACCACAGACTTTGCACCGGTAGAAAGTATCCGTACCGTAAAACCATACCTGGAAAGCATTCTTTACAACTTAATCAGCAATGCGATTAAATACAGGGATCCCCGACGCACGCCCGTGATCCATGTCAGGACTGAAAGATCGGAAAATGAAATTTGCCTGAGTGTCTCCGACAACGGACTGGGTATTGACCTGACAGCATTCCGCGACAAATTGTTCACGCTATATAGTCGGTTTCACATCCACCTGGAAGGAAAAGGATTGGGACTCTATCTGGTGAAGACGCAGATAACGGCATTGGGCGGAAGAATAGAAATTGAAAGCGAAGTAAACAAAGGATCGACCTTTCGCGTGTACTTCAAGAGTTAGTCGCTGGCAATCGAAACGATCCTGCGGAATCTCATCTGATTGCGTGCCACAATTGAATTGAACCGATCCCGTAGGGATCCCACATCGGCAGCACGGAATCGGATATTCCCGCGCGAGTCGACGGAACCCGTGATGTGAAATGCGATAAAATCCCGACGCGCAAAATGCGTAAAACGAAATCGTGCGGATGATGCCGACGATATGTTGGATGTTCGTGCGTTGCGTGCGATGACCGCGTCCATTTCATGGAACATCTATGCGTCGCACGCCGTGGATTAAAAACGTTCCGTGCTGCCGATGTGGGATCCCTGCGGGATCAATTCAATTGTGGCACGCAATCCGATAAGATCCGCAGGATCGTTTCAATTCCGACCGCAAACGAATGGCTATTTTGGCTACGACAAAAGTGGATTTGACTACACCCCCTTTTTCGTTTCTGCTCACCTTTGAATCATCAAATAAGGAGCAAAATGAACATCGTACTTACAGGATCCCTGGGCCACATCACCAAGCCGCTTGCCATCAAATTACTGGAACGCGATCACACGGTTACGATCATCAGCAGCGATGTTAACAAGCAATCCCACATACAATCCCTGGGCGCTATGGCGGCCACAGGCAGCCTCACCGACACTAGCTTCCTGGCGGAGATCTTCAAAAGCGCAGACGTGGCCTATTGTATGACGCCTCCAGATTTTTCAGCGCCCGATCAGATAGCGTGGTATGAAAAAGTCGCCTTATCATATGCCGATGCAATCGTTGCGTCGCGTATCAGGAGAGCGATTTATCTAAGCAGTTACGGTGCCCATCTGCCGTCCGGAACGGGATTCATAACGGGGTCGTACAGGGCTGAAAAAATATTGGATGCCCTGCCCGGAGTTTTGATTACCCATATTCGTCCAACCTTCTTTTATTACAACCTGTTCGCATTTATCAGGATGATCAAAGCCGCCGGTTTCATCGGTGCCGTATATGGCGGCGATGACAAACTGGCCATGGTCTCGCCACAAGATATTGCTTCAGCGGTAGCGGAAGAAATGGTGCGAACGGATGGTCATGCAAAAATCCGTTACGTCACCAGCGATGACAGGACCTGCAACGCCATAGCGCAAGTCCTGGGTACCGCTATTGGCAAACCCAACATGAAATGGAATGTTTTGCCGCCCGCCGATGTTATGAAAGCACTTCTTGCGAACGGAATGTCTCATCATGCGGCAGAAAATCTGATTGAGCTGGGATTGGCAGTACATAGCGGGATCCTGCGCGAAGACTACGAAAAACATAAACCCACCCTTGGCAATACGCGACTGGAAGAATTTGCCAATGAATTTGCAGACCGTTACAACCAAGGCAGCACTCAGCACTGAAGCATTTGTGCATATTGATTATCTGCCTTAATCCTTGCCTCAACAGCATTCACCTTAAAAGCACTTAACATCACCAAATAACATTCAACACTAAACAGATATGGACACTAATTCACAACAAAAGATCGCCCTGGTGACAGGAGGTAGCCGGGGATTGGGACGCAACATGGCCATAGCCCTTGCCAAAAAAGGCATAGACGTCGTGTTCACCTACAACAGCAATAAAGAAGCAGCAGATAAGGTGGTCAACGACATCCGGTCTCTCGGACAAAAGGCACACGCCTTTCAACTGGACACAAGCAATATCCGCCTGTTCGAAAATTTCATGAACCAGCTGACCGACCATCTCAAACAAACATACGGCAAGCCAGGGTTTGACTTTCTCATCAATAACGCGGGGACAGCACTGTATGCACCTATTACTGACGTGACCGAAAAGCAAATGGATGACATCTTCAATATCCACTACAAGGGCGTCTTCTTTCTTACGCAAACAGCGTTGCGTCATATGAATGACGGCGGTGGAATCGTGAACGTCTCCTCCGGCCTTACGCGCATCGTTGTGCCGGGGTCAGCCGTATATGGATCCATCAAGGCGGCTATTGAAACCCTGACCCGATTCATGGCAAAGGAGCTTGGTCCACGCAAAATTCGCGTTAACGTGGTAGCACCGGGAGCTATCGAAACGGACTTTGGTGGTGGACGCGTCAGGGACAACAAAGACATCAACTCCCACATTGCAGAGATTACAGCACTGGGTCGCGTTGGAGTGCCCGACGATATCGGCGGGGTCGTCGCATTTCTATGCACGGATGATGCCGGGTGGATAAACGCCCAACGAATAGAAATTTCCGGAGGACAAGCACTTTAGTGGGACGACAATCAGGTTCGTGAGGAAGAAATCCATTTAAGCTTGGCTAACCAAAACGCCGTCCTTTTAACACCGGGCACCGACAACTAATTTTAAGGAAACGCCACTCCTCTTGATAATGTAAGGATGCCTATCTTAGTCATATGAAACCGCAGCGCATCAAGACCATTAGCGAATTTCACCGGATGAATCGGCTCGCGCCGCCGGAGCATCCCCTTATCAGTGTGGTCGACTACGCCAAAGTAGCGGCCGCCAAAAAGCACATTGGCGCGCACGCGATCGTGGCCGATTATTATTCTGTTTCGGTAAAACGCGGCCTGGAGGGAAAGATGCGTTACGGCCAAATGGAATACGACTTCGACGAAGGCGTGATGTACTTTCTGGCACCTGGACAGGTATTGCAACCGTCGCCCATAGCCAGCGGCACGGTACAACCTTCCGGATGGATATTGCTGATTCATCCGGACTTCCTCTGGGGATCTCACCTGTCGAAAAGTATAAAACAGTATGCGTACTTCGATTATGCCGTGAACGAAGCGCTGTTTCTGTCCGAAAAAGAAGAAACTATTATTAACGCCATCGTTCAAAATATCAGACACGAATATCAGGGCAACACCGATAAGTTTAGTCAGGGCATCATTCTTTCACATCTCGATTCTCTGCTCAACTACGCGGAACGCTTTTATCAGCGACAGTTCCTCACCCGAAAAATACCGAACCATAAGATTCTTGATCGGCTGGAGGAATTGCTATCAGACCATTTCAGCGGCGATCCAGTGGCCAGCAACGGATTACCTACTGTTCAGCACCTGTCCGACAGCCTGAACATCTCGCCGAGCTATCTGAGCAGTTTACTGAAGTCGCTCACGGGCCAGAATGCACAGCAACACATACACAACAAATTAATTGAGGCGGCTAAGGAGAAATTATCGACCACTGATTTGACCGTTAGCGAAATAGCCTATGACCTGGGCTTTGAGCATGCTCAGTCGTTCAGTAAACTCTTCAAGACGAAGACGAACACTTCACCCTTGGAATTCAGAAGGTCGTTTAGCTGATCAACAAGGTTCCGGCAGACACAGACTCTCCATGCCGAACGAGTTCGAGAATGCTGGCGGTGTTCCGCCTCAATTTAAGACAACGCGCGCAACACTCCGGTCCGATACAGCTCCAGCGCGCTCTTTAAAATCGTCTTGATCGTTTTTACGGGCAAATCCTTCTTTGGATTAACGCGCAGGATTTTCATCCTCGCACGGTTGCCCTGCTCCAGCCGGGGATGATCAAGGTGTTTGCCCTCGACCATGAGCACATACGGCTCGCCCGTGACCTTATCCGTCCATAGATAACAGAACGCCTTGCTCCTGTAACAGAAACAAGGCATTCCATACTTCGTGGTTTCGGTAATCTGAGCGTCCTGCGCAAGAATGATATCTCTTAACGCCAACAGGCAACTGCGGTTGGGCTCGGCCTGAGTCAGAAAATAACTATGAGGTTCGTTCATTCGCAATAACGTCCGGTCTATGCTATACGCCGGCTATACGCCGCTTGTATTCAGACAACGCATCGTCCAGACGCTGTCGCGAAGTAGTATCTCCGGGAGCATTATGCGAAGGGTGAATGTACAACTTCACGCCTCGATCGGCCAGGATCTCCGCCACGGTAGTAACGGTCATCCATACGCAGGTAATGAACGCCATCGTCGAGACGGGTCCGACCTTATCGACGTGATTCTTCAGCGGCACCGAAGCATCCCCCAGCGGCGCACAAGTGTCCACCACGTGGTCCGCCACCTGAAAGATCGTCTTTCCCGTTGAGTGACGCGTGGTCTTGCCTTCGGCTTCAGCGGCCGAACCATAGGCGATCACTTTCATTCCTTTCTTCTTTGCCTCGAGGGCCACGTCAATGTTCACGTTGTTAATACCTGAATGAGAAAACAGCCACATCGTATCACGCGAATCGAAAGTGTATCCCTTCATGATCTCGACGCCATAACCTTCGGCGCGTTCGAGAAAAAGAAACTGATGGACACCCATTTCACCGGTGATCCGCGTAAAAAAGGTGAGTGGCAATTCCACCATAGGATGAAAGCCCACAAACCCGCCGATGCGCGGATACATTTCTTCGATGGGAATAGTGGCGTGCCCGCAACCAAAGGTGTGAACCCACCTGCCGGCTTCGATGGTGTCCGCCATAATTGTGGCGGCAGTCTTGATACTTTCCGATTGAGTTTCTTCGATGCGGGTCATGACATCCCGCACATTATTGAGCCATTGTTTCGACAGCATACGACTTATGATTGGTTTTCTTTATTATTCTTTGGGTAAGTATTGCCATAATCGTGATCAATGCTGCAAACAGCGTGATCAGGTGTTGAATACCCAACGCCTCGGCGATCACGCCCATCAGGACATTGAGCAACATATTTCCAATCAGGGCAATCACGATCACAATACTGAACGCGGTGCCCGAAAGATCCGCATATCGCTCTCCTACAATACCGAGCATCACCGGAAAGCCAGCAGCGAGTCCAGCCCCTATAATGAACAGGCTGATGGCAGCCATTATAAATGAAGATGTAAACTGTAGTCCCGCGACTCCTGCAGCAAGCAGCACAAAAGAAATGGCAAGGATGCGCGCCGCCGGAAATTTTCTGAACACACCGCCCAGCAATACGCGCATCGCGGCCATCCCGATCACATACAGCGAAAGCACATACAAGGCATTTAACGGATTAAGTTTATTCTGCCGTATGAGGAATGTGGTCGTCCAGTTATTGACTATGGCCTCAAAACTACTCTGACAAAAGAGAAAGAATCCAACGAGGAGCAGGAGCGGTTGTGCCAGCAACTGCCTGATGCGCGCTGCCGGAATACCCCCTCCGAATTTGGCGGGCGGGAAATGTGCTATCATAAAAACGATCGTAACCGCCAGGGCGAAGTATCCAAACCCGGAAACGATCTTTTCGAAGGAAAAATTATGCAGCGCTGCAACAATGACCGGCATCCCCAGCGCGCCAACAGCATAGAAGACGCCAATGATACTGAGGTTCGCTCCCTTAGCGACCGAGATGTCGGCAACGGCTGCGTTACACGCCCCATTGATCACACCGCCACTGAGTCCGAATATAAGTATGCATCCCTTCAACATCAAGGGATCACCAGCGCTTGAAATTCCCAGAAATCCGGCCGCCATCAGAAGACCGGCCACCACCAGCTCAGCCTTATAGCCATATCTGTCTGCCACGGGTCCGAAGATGAGCGACCCTGCCAGTATGCCAAATGGCAGGATCGAAAACAACGTGCCTGCCTCGAGCTCGCTCATGTCGAACTTTTGCTGAAGAGATGGGGCGATGGATCCGAGTGTAATGAATGATGCACCAAAAAGCATCATACCCAGACACGCTGACAAAAAAACGAAGCGCGTGGGTTTCATGGCCGGACAGACTTGTTAATTCTTTGGAACGCAATCTGTGCAGCACCATAAATGGCAGCTTGTGTGCCCAGGGCTGATGCCTCAAAACTTACCTGGTGAATGCTAATGGGTTGCGCCCACTTCAAGGCTTCTTCATAGATTGACGGAATGAACCGGGTGGCTGGGCCGAATAGTCCTCCTCCAAATATGAGTTTCTCCGGATTGAACAGGCTTACGAAGTTTGCCGCCGCCATTCCCCACATGCATACGCATTCCGCAAAGACCTTTCGTGCCACTGGATCGCCCAGCGCGTGTGCTTCGAAAACATGATGGGCGACCAGGTGGTGATGCTGTCGAAGTACCCCTCCATATCCGGAGTCATCGTTCATTAATTCAGTGGCAAGGCGGGCGAGGCCTGCGCCAGATGCGTAATACTCAAAACAACCACAGAGCGCGTACTTCTCGTGAAAGGGCATCTTCAAGGCCATCCAACCCGCGGCGCCGCCAATATCCCCGGCACCGCGAAGGATATGTCCACCCGACAAGATACCGGCACCGATGCCTGTCCCTACGGCAAGGAACACAGCATCACTGCAGCCCTGGGCATTGCCTCTCCATTGCTCTCCAAACATACTACAGGCGCGGTCATTGTCAATCGCGACGGGCAGTCCGGGATACATCTTTTGAATCACCTGGTGTAATGGGAAATCTTCCCACCCTCCAATATTCGGAGCCCATACGGTCCCAGTACGATGTCTGTAAATTCCCGGTATCGATACCCCGATAGACTCAATTTGCTCTTCTGCACTATCCTGGCATCGCCTGATCTCATCAACAATCAACTCACCAACATCCTCTCCCTTTCTTTTATCAAGAGGTATTGCTGCACTTCCCACTATCCGTCCACGACTGGAGAAGACAGCCGAAGCCAATTTTGTTCCTCCCAGATCAAGTGCCAGAACTGACATTGTAAAGATTTGATTAACGTAGAAACCGCTGCATTGGAATGGAACCTGCGGCTATTGCAATGTAGAAAAAAATACGAAAGAGGGAGTGAATTGCTAACCCGCGCGGTTGATTGGGTGTCCTGCAACAATCAGCAACTCCTCGATCTTTACCATGAAGGGCCTTTCAGTCTCTGGCGTCCATTGTTCGGCTTCAAAGAATGTAAGTTCTTCGCAGTCCCCGAAGGTGCGCTTCCGGCCAGCCGAAATTAAAAGTCCCATTTGTTGAATAGCATTAGGTTTGTAGGCTACTTACGCATAGCTTATCCAGCCTCGTAGCATATCCGTTGTGTCGCCCTCTGCACGCTGAATTTTCAAACCAGAACCTTAATACTCATTCATATAGACACACAACTCTTATTACTATGCAACCAAAAACTTCAACATTTGATAACCAGGCAGGTCTCAAAATTTTTACGCGCGCCTGGTCACCCGTAGGAAATCCCCGGGGTGCAATCGTAATCGTCCACGGCCTGAATTCTCATAGCGGCTATTACCAATGGGTTGCAGACCAATTAACAGAGTTAAATTATGCCGTTTATGCGCTTGACCTGCAAGGCCGGGGGCAGTCGGAAGGAGAACGCTTCTATGTTGAAAGCATTTATGATTATGTAACCGATGTTGATCAATTGGTAGACATTGCCAAGTCGGAACATCAAGGTTTGCCCGTCTTTATGTTGGGCCATAGCGCCGGAGGAGTAATCGCTTGCCTATACGTCTTAGAGCATCAGGAAAAAATAAACGGGTTGATTTGTGAGAGTTTTGCCTATCAGATCCCTGCTCCTGATTTTGTACTGGCAGTACTGAAAGGCTTGAGTCATGTGGCTCCCCACCTGCATACCGTTAAACTCAAAAATGAAGATTTTACCCGCCACGCTGAAATGGTAGCATTCATGAATAATGATCCGCTGATTGCCCGCGAATCACAACCGACAAAAACCATGGAACAATTGGTGATTGCCGACGAGCGATTGAAAAAGGAATTTTCGCACATCACTTTACCGGTTTTGATATTGCATGGCACCCATGACAAGGCTACCAAATACAGCGGAAGTGAATTTTTCTATGCCCATGCAGGAGCTCCTGACAAGACACTTAAGTTGTATGAAGGACACTATCATGATTTGCTAAATGATGTGGACAAGGAAAAAGTTATGACTGATATTCAGCAGTGGTTAGTACAACATTCTTAACGTTCACGCCGGCTGCCAGAAGCACCGTTACCTGCGTACATAACCTTCGAACCAAAGTCTGCGAACATATACCGGTTACTTCACGATCTTCTCAGCAACTGCCCCACCACTTGACAGTGCAGCCTCAACCGTGCCCCCTGAAGGTCCCTCATAGAAAGCTTCGCCAGCAAAGTATATGGTGTCATCAACGGGCTGTGAAATAAATGACAGTGCACTTTTGGTTTCCAGGGTTGGAAAGGTGTATGCACCCAGCGAGAACGGATCGTTCACCCAATTAGCGATGTGCCAGTGGCGCAACTGTGATCTTATTTCTGCGGAAGAATTTCCAGAGATGTACGCCAGCGAACGGATCGCCTGGTCGAATAAGGCTGTGGTGTCATGACCAGCTGCAAGAGTTGAAGGTCCGCCAAGCCATCCTGTGATCTGGCACGTTGATTCAGGCAGCGGTGTCCACCACGTAGGAACTTCGGCATCGGAAAAGATGAATGAGGTATTTGACAATTGTCGGGCACCTGATTCCCAAAATCGTTCTTTGAACTCAAAGAGAAATTTAATGACACCGCCGAATCCAATGTCACTGAACGCATTTTGATGTCGCGGCATTGCCGGATGAAAAGAAATCCGGCCATGCTGAAGAACACCCAACGGAACGGTTATCAGCACCTTGTCACCCTGGATGCGTTTTGCAGGCGTCACGACCACTACCTCTCCCTTTTTCCATTCCACTGCTTCTACGGGAGCCGAGAGATGGATAACACCACCCGCCTTGTGGACTTCCTTCCCGAGATATTCGATGAGAACCTGATAACCACCCAGGATATGATGTTGATCCTCTTCATCCGTGTTCGCCCACTCTTCGCGCAGCGCCATCACACTGACTTTGCGTGTATCGGCGATATCAAATCCCTCCGCAAATCGTCTTACGCTTAGCCGTAAATCGGCGAACTCGGATGAGTTGAAATGAAGATGAAGAAAGTCATCGAGGGTGGTATCGATTGTCAACTGACTGAGTTCACGGTAGAATGATTTCCAATTGTCGTCCATCAGGTCCCCTTTATGCAATTCGCCCTTGATCAGGGTGTAGTGATTTCCTTCTCTCCGAACAGCCTTACCTTGGGCTTCGTTCAGCAACTTCATCGTCAGGGGTTGCTTGCCGTGAATGAACTCTGCACCCACCTCCACGGGGCGTGAAAAAGTATCGTGCACCGTATGAATGCGTCCGCCGATACGATTGCGTGCTTCTACGATGGTGACCTTGTATCCTGCGCCCAAAAGTTTCCTCGCAGCCGTAAGTCCGCAAATTCCCGCTCCGATTATGATGACATGCTCCATGAAAGAACAAGAACGAATTATTGTGCCAGACTGTCGGCCGCGCGTATTTTTTAAGCTTGATCAATGTAAGCGGTGTTCCCGGCTGCAGGATGTACAACCCGGTGACGGGTGAGCAGGTACTTACCCGGATATTAGGCGCGAGCCCGTGCTTGCCTTCATTACTGAGGCCTGAGAAATGCCCGGGTCGAACAGCAAAGCAGCGGGCACTCGCGCCGAATAACTTTTGATATCAAAATTTGAAATGGCTGCAAGCCATTGGCTATATGGTCAATATAGCACTATTTTCTAATTCGGAAAACAATAGGTGTTTAATCATCGGTCTCGCACACTTTGTTTTTGTGGGAAGACGCACCTTTAAGAATACCATCGACCGTGAATACCAAATGGCCTTCGGAAGGAAAGTCCGTGAAACCAGATTACAGCGGGAGTGGGCACAAAGCGATCTGGCGGCGGTCTCAAACGTAAGTGAAGGGCAGATTTCTGCTATTGAGAATGGCCTCGAGAGTCCGCGTTTGCATACTCTGAAGGCGCTTGCCTTGGCCATGGGCCTTCTGCCAGCCGATCTTCTTTCGTTTCCATTTGATCTGAAACCGAACTCAAACTTTGCTAAGTCGAATCGCCGGAACGTTGGCGCGACGGCTGCCGTGAGAGCACTTTATGACGACGGTTTTTTTAAGACACCGAGAAGCGTGCATGACGTGATCGTACAATGCAAGAAGAAATCGAACTTCGATATTAAGAGCGCGGAAACATCGGGTGTCCTTCTTCAAATGGTGAAATCGAAGTTGCTGAAGAAAGTTAAGGCGGGCGCAAAAAATCAATACCAGGCCCGATAGTGATCACTAACTTCGGCGATCGTCAGCCTTCAGTTTCGTCTGGCCCGAGCGTTAGCAGGTGGCGGTGACAAATGCTTTCCACGATTGCGATCATTTTACCAATACGGTCAATAAGCTCGGAAAGTTCCTTCACCGAGATGATGTAATCCTCCTTATATCGTGCGTCTATATATCCGCGTTTCAGCAAGTCAAACAAATGGTCGTCATGCTTACTGGCTTCTGTTTGAAAAAGCCGGTAGAGCGCTGACGAATAAGGTTTAGCCTTCTTCCTTAGTCTCCAAAGGTTGTGCAGCCTGGGTTTATGGCCTCCAAACACCAATAATACAGTGTAATATAGGCTCTCGGTAGCCTGATGAAGATTGAATACACCTACCTTCAGGCTACCCATTTCCAGCGAAATAGGCACGACCCCATAAAAATCCACTCCCCTTTTGAACCATATATCAAAATAGTCCTGGGCGCGCTGCCTCCTCTCGAAGGAGGTCAACTCCCTTGGCACTACGAATTTGGAAATGCCTGTGTCGTGGACAACAATTCCCACCTTGACAATTTCAGTAAAGAAGCATTGTCCCCAACGCAGACCTTCATTAACATAGTCAATTGAATAAATTTCTATGTTTACCGGAGGCCTATAACGATCCACCCGATCCATAATGGTACTTTCCTGCGCGTACGGTTCTTTCGGATCGCTCCTCGTTATGACCAGGAAATCGTAATCGCTCAAATATTCATTTGCTATGCCATCGCTGGTGTGATAACGGTCGTCTACAGATGACTCCTGCGCATAGCTGCCGAATAAAATGATAATTTCCGGTTCAACAACTTCACGAATTATATCAATGATCCTTTGAATCTCATGCCTCTCATTTTCAGGAAGGTGTTCAAGCGACGTCTTCATTGCCTGCAATTAAGGTCCTATTGATATCTAAGGTGGCGAAAAGTCGGAACACTTCTGTCGCCGTTAAATGCATAGCGAACCGTTCCTGTCGTCCGCGAATTCGTGGCGTTTCACCGTCGGCGTTTGTGTGCCTTGATAATGCTATCTACATCACGGGTCTCCCAGTATTGTTCAGCTATATCAAGAAACTGGATAAGGTCCCATATGCTGTCTACGACAAATTGCCTTTCCAATCTGTGGTTTACCCCTTCGCGGTGATTGATAAAATAATCAAAAGTCATATTACGAAGCATCCGGTTAAATTCCCGGGGCGGGTATCGCTGCAGAAACAGCGCCAGTCTATACTGAACTTCCGGATGTAACATCAATTTAGCGGTTGCCTTATGTCTGTTTTCTGTTGGTGATTTCATTTTAAATGGCGTCAATATTAAGATGTAACCATAGATTTCATTTTGGACTTGGGCGCTGTCTTTACTCTCAGGTTCAGTTCAATCTCCAAGTACGCGGTAACTTCACCCGAACTTGTCAACCTCGCCTCTGCTTAAGTACGGTGCGACTGCGTTCAATGTCTGCTTCCGGCATTCAGAACGTTGTCTTGCCGGTCCTTCCCGTCAATTCCAAGATTTATTGATTTGGAAATCGTAACATCAAGGAAATCGATGTCAACCTCAAGGTCCACCAAACTGTTCCGCTTCGAACGAGTCCAAATCATTCTGACATCAGGCCCAACATTCGATAAGCGGCCGGATTGCAAATAGCAACCACACTATCCGGTTATAGATGTTTCCTAATGTTCCGACTCGTTCCAGCGGCAGGTTTTGCTCTATAGGCAGCTTTTACTGAAGCTCCTATACAAAGTGTAATCCTTCACTCATAACTTCACAGCGATTTAAATAATTGTTAACTACACACAACGGCGTTTCAATTCAGCATTCAGAATTGAAGCAAATCATACCACGCAGGTCAAGGAGTCTGGGCTGACTCGCCTGACGCAGCGCGTTAACACGCAATGACTGCAACTATCAATTGGGCGATTTACCCGGACAGGCTACTCCAGGGTGCCTTCTCGCGGAAGGCGGCTTCTGCTTGGGCTCGTAATTTATTCCGATAGGACTCCGTACATTTCTCCAAACTGTCAAAATCACAGTGCTTCTGTGATGAGGTTGTCCGATTTCGCGTCAGATATCCTCCCTCCCCTTAAATCACTGGCCATTTGAGTATCAATCCACAACTCAGCTTCTGCCCTGCTTAAGAGTTGCTTGAATCGGGTGGGGCGTTCAATAATACGATATTCCAGGCTTCGGCTGTTGACCTCGCTAGTCAGCTTTTGGTACTGATCCCAATTGATTATTTTCGACAATAGCGCGCTTACCGAAATCGCCTGAACACTAATTCCGTATATCCCCTTCAGTCGAAGAATTTCAAAAGTACTTATTGTCGTTCGACGCTCTCCCAGTTCATTCCTTAACAGTCTGCGCGGAAGCAGCATGGTCGCAGCAAATGAGTCACAGATTTTCTCAACGGATGCATGATCGATGCCCGCAGGAATATTCATCAGCAGGTGCCCCAATTCGTGCAATGCCGTGAAACGTCTGCGCGTAACTTCTCTTACTTTGGAATTTAATACGATGATGGGTATCTGACCGTATTTTGCGCTAAGCCCCTGAAAGCTCTGATCCGCTAATATCTCCACCACGCGAATTCCCTTTGACTCTAACAGCGTCATAACATTCGCTATCGCGTTTTCATGGAGCTGCCACTTCCGGCGCAGTTCGAGTGCAGCATTTTCAGCATCTTCCCGCGATTTTACGACCAGATTTTCTATAGGATTCCGGAACTCTATGCGGTCGTGGGTAATTTTCTCGACGGCAAGCAACTTCACTAACTCAGTATAGGTCTCGCGCTTTACCTTTTCTTCCAGATCGTGATGTACGCCTTCTTTGTTTCGATAGCTTGCATGACTTAGAGCATCCGTAAGGGTAACATCAATTATTTCCAACCAACGTCTGAATTCTTCCCGTTCAGTCCTATTCTGAAAAAAGTAATCGACGTTGAGCTTCAGTGCCTCCGATATCCGAAACACCGCCCCCATACTCGGATTCACCTCGCCTTTTTCATACTTATAGATCGCCTGTCTTGTAAGACCCACCTCTTTGCCCAACTCCTCATGGGACTTACCAAGCCTTTTCCTGACACGCTCAAGATTGCGCGAAAATGCCAGTCTCGCGTCAATCATTTCGTTGAACCCGCCATCCTCGTCTTTCATGAAACCAAGATATAAGACAATTCAAAATTACCCAAATGTCTCATCCATTTTTTTTGTTAACTATCAATTGACATTTATGTAACCCTTGTATTGGATTTTTCGTTGAGAATTAACCTCTGTCTAACGGTCGCGGAATCTGTTGGAGGTAGCCAACCGTCACAGAGCAGTGGATGATTATCATCAAATGCTCAACTTTTTTTATATTAACGACAGAGGAGTTCTGGCAAGCCGTTACCCTAAATCCAAGTTGTCACAATCGTGTTATGATACCGGGTACAGACGATCGATCCTTCAACGAGTTGATGCGAACATGGCCTTCGAAAGCCATCCTTTATTTGTGTGACCACTACTACGAAGGCCTGGTTCAAATCGCAGAACGCCGAACGTATGATCGAAAGGCGTCGGAAAGCATCGTCCGTGAGGCGCTCATCGAACTTTGGGAGAAGTCGGGATCGATCAGCAGAAGCGAGGGCTTTCTGGCAATTCCCTACGTAGTAAACCTGGTGAAGAAAAAATCATTCGTCGTTTATCGTCATAACCTCACACAAGCGGATGATCGCTGGTCACTACTCGAGCGGTTGATGATCCCTGAGCCTTCCAGAGAATATGAGCTCATGCAGTCAGACAAGTACTCCACCTTGCAACTGATCGTGGCATCGATGCCGGTCAGGCAGAAACAATGTATAGAGATGCGATTCCTCAAAGAGATGAGCACAGAATCCATCGCCATACGGCTGAGCACAACTCAAAAGATCGTGGAAAAAAATATCTCACGAGGCCTCAGGCGACTGCTGACAGGCAGATCCGCTATGCGCTGACTCGATCGGGAAGTTTTGATCGTCGCTGAAAATAAATTCGCGCTTGAGGGTAGGGTATTACTTTATTTCAGGGAATTAATACTAAGGATATTCACAAACTGCACATGGAAATTGAAGTACTCATATATAAAGCGCTCACCGGCAAAGCCAGTCCCGCTGAAATGACCAGGCTGGCTCATTGGATTGCCAGTGATCCGCGCCACGCAGACGACTACAATGAAATGAAGCTATTCTATGAACCAAAGTCTGATCCCAGTGAGGCAATGGAATTTGACGAAGAACGTCAGGCCGCTCATAAGGATCGTCAAGCAGAACTCAGAAAGTATCTGCGAAGACGAAAAAGAAATGTACAGTACATAGCGCTCTGCGCTGGAATTGTAATGGCAACCGCTATCGTCTTCGTCAGTTCCGATGGCGAAACCGGCAGATGGAAAGTTCCTGTACATGACGTGTCTTCGACGTCCCTCAAACAGACACTTGCATTTAAGGAAACAACATTGGCGGATATCATCATCCATATTGAACGGGAATATGGACTTAACATTAACGCAAAGAACAGGGATTTGCTCTCCTGTCGATTCACGGGAACATTCTCGCGCGGATTGCCGGTCGAACAGGCGCTGCGCACCTTGGCGTTGTCGCATGCACTGTCTCTGAAAGTAATTAATGATCGCGGATTCGAACTTGACGGCAAAGGATGTGCACCAGTTGTCACAATGCTTCGACGTTCAAATGCACAGCATGCAGGGGCCGGAATCCATTAACCTAAACCTGCTATGAGGAAACAGACTTCTAAATAAGATCCGGCCCTGCATGTGTACTATGGATCTTTCTTCAGCCTGTTAACATTAACAACAAATTCCCGTCTGCCTGGTACACAGACCTCGCTACACGTCAAATATTCTATCCTGCCCTGGATGCTTGCAATGGGTTGGTGCAGCACAAACTTCTGTTGAAAGGATACTGTTCCAACATACCAGCCAATGTTCATTTCATAGATCTCGTCATAGAATTCTGTCTTCTCACCCCTTTCGATCAATTTCCCGATCGGCGCATAAGAATCACTGTCCTCGAAAAAAATCCGCGTTGGTTGCGGACCATCGGCTGGAAGGTCTTTCGTGTAGATGTGCCAGCCTGGTTCGAGGTTAGCCACTATAGTGAGAACAATTTCATTGTTTGATATCGGCTCTGCGTTAAAATTCCATGTCACCCATTGGTCCTGGGTATAGCCGGCATGTGATATGCAGCAGGAAGTAATCAGCAACATGGTCGGGATGTTTAACATAACTGTGTTAGGATCGCTTGGCTAAACTTAGAATGCAACAGGTAGCAGAACCCACTACCGTTTAATACTCTTTTCTATTGGAAATTCCCGCATGGTGTTAAGGCATGCTAGCCGTAACTGGATTGAGTGCTTGCTTGCATGGCTCATCGCCAACTGATTAGACTCATTGCTTTTGCCGAATTAGATATATCATTATATTTGCCTTCGCCCCTTCAAGCCCCAACTCCATTAACTGATGCCTGAGAAACACAAGAAAATGAGAGATGGGTATAAATCAGGATACTTACCATAGCGACGCCGACCTGGCAGCAGCGCTTAGCAACGGCGATAAGAAAGCATTCGAAGCCATTTACAGAAAATACGCCTCGGATCTCTTTCGCCATATTCAGCGCAACATTTCCCGTCGTGAGGATTGCGAGGAGATTCTCCAGGATGTGTTTGAGTGGTTGTGGAAGAACAGGTCATCGACAGTGTTTCACTCTCTTTGGGGATACCTGTTTACAGCCGTCAACAGTCGTATATTGATGTACTTCCGTAAGAGCAAAGCACGGCGGAACTATGAGAGGCACTACCTGTTATTTGAAGGAGTATTCGAATACTTTCAGGAAGAAGATGCCAGGGGTACTATTGATCCCGAAGCGCTTCAATCGCTTCTGCAAAACAGCCTTCCGGAATTGCCGGCGCGGTACCAGGAAGCCTTCAGATTGCGCCTGACTGAGAACCTGTCAAATGCCGAGATCGCTGAAAGAATGAATATCAAAAAGGACACCGTGGAAAACTACTTTGTTCGTGTATTGCGCCACCTCCACGACTCATACCGACGGCTCTACAACACCGGTTAGTACGCTTTGACAGAACATTCAAACCCTCCCGGCCACGTTGGCCATTTCATATGTCTGACCATTCATTCCTGAATTTCAGAAAATGATGGTGGGTTTTTTTACCTGTTGCATTCTCTACTAGATAGGCCGCAAGTTTTTCCTTCGTTAAATTAGTGTCTGCAAGTGTTATTTGTGATGGTTCATCCCTGGTCAGCTTGCAAGCACGATTGAAATATTTCAGGAGACTATTTCACGAATTTGCCCATCGACAAAGCTAGTCTGTTTAATGGATCATATAGATCGTTGACTTCACAGCATAGTGTCCTGTCTGGTGGATTCTGGAATTCAGGTGGATTCTAATAAGACCAACAATGAAACGATCAGATTTCGACCGGCTGATAGACCGATACCTGACCGGAAAAGTGACGGAGCTCGAAAGGCAGAAGATAGAAGCCTGGCTTCACGTGAACAAGACCGAACGAAACGGAGAGCTCGAACTTAGCGAAGAAGTCGAGCAAAGGCTGTTCCGCAGCATTACGGATCCGGAAGAAACGATCGACGATGTCGTAGCTCTTTATCCGGGCCAGCCACGCCTGACGAAATTCGTGGCCGGTCATTGGGGACAGATAGCGGCATCCGTCATCGTGGTGATGTCATTGTCATTTGTCATCTGGTTGCAGTGGAAGAAGACAGAGCCCGACCGATTCGCGGCCATTGAAAATCCGGAAAAATTGCTTCTTAACGATGGCACTATTGTATGGCTTCAACCCGGCGGTCAGTTCTCCTATTTTCAAAATGAAGATGGCACCCGGCATGCCGAACTGAACGGTGAAGCCTTGTTTGAAGTTGCCAAGATTCCCAACAGCATCTTCACCATAGCTCACGGCGCGATTGAAGTCAAAGTAGTAGGAACAAGTTTTAACCTCAAAGCTGGTTCAGAGCAAATCGATCTGACCGTACTAACGGGGAAGGTCCAATTGTCTTCGGCACGGAGTGGGGCTTCGATCAGTGTATTACCGCATGAGCGCGTGGTGTACGATTCTGACGGACGCGCTCAGCGTTTCAGCATCAGTACAATCGAGGTAGCGGCCATAACGGCAAATTCAGAATACAACATGGTATTTGACAATGCTGCAATGAATGAAGTAATAGACAAAATCGGCCGGAAGTTCGGTGTTGCTATCCATGTAGCGGATAAACACATACTTCAATGCCACGTCACGGTTGACCTAACAGACAATTCCCTGGATAACACTTTTACTATGCTTACTGATCTGCTGGACTTCTCTTTTCAGATAGACGACAAGACGGTCGCTTTGTCGGGAAGAGGATGTGACTGACCAGGCGCAACTCAAACCCACAACCTAAACCATGAGCATCACTACAATCACCCAACCACCATACGACGCCAGATAAAATAAGACAGGAGTGTCGTGACCACTCCTGCCGTGTTTTCCTCTTTGCACCGACTCCGTTTGGAGGCGGCAGAGGATGCTTTGCCTTTCAGTATTCGACTACCTAAAACAAAACACCTAAATCTATGAAAAAATGGTCTACAGCAAAACTCTGTAAAGTCATGAAAATATGTGCGGCCCAGATGATGATTGTAGTGATCGTGTGCGGAGTGTCGGCGGCGCACGATAACTACGCGCAGATACTTGAGCGGAAGGTCACGCTGGAGATAAACAACGTTGCGCTCGAAACGGCATTGAAGGAACTGGAGGCAGCCGCCAGCATAAAGATATTCTACAGCAGCGATCAGCTGGGGTTTCGTGATTCTGTTTCGATTCATGCCAAAGATCAGGAATTGAAAGAAGTGCTGGACGGCTTCCTTAGTGCGTACGATGTGATGTATAAGGTTGATGAGCGAAAGCAAGCCATCTTTCTGAAGAGGGGACGTTCAGACGAAGAAAAAGATTTGAGCGTGGCACGTCCGCATCAACAGGGCAATTTGCTTCGCATCTCGATAATGAACATAGGTGGTACCGTTACCGATGCCACTACGCAGCAAGTCCTGGCGGGGGTAAATGTAGTGGTGAAGGGAACTACAACGGGAACAACCACGGACGCAGAAGGCAAGTATAGCATCCAGGTGGAGGAGAATAGCATGCTGGTCTTTTCATTCATTGGATACGCAACGACTGAACTATCCGTGGGCAATCGAACGGTCATTGACGTTTCCATGAAGGAAGACGTGACAAGCCTGGGTGAAGTGGTTGTCAATGCGGGTTACTGGAATGTCAAGGAAAAGGAACAAACTGGGAACATCTCGAGAATTACGGCCGAAGAAATACAGCAGCAACCCGTTGGAAATCCGCTCTCGGCAATGCAAGGGAGAATGGCGGGTGTATATATACAACAAAGCTCGGGTATTCCCGGGGGAAGTTTCACGATCGAAATTCGGGGAAGGAATAGTCTGCGATCAAACGGAAATGACCCTCTGTATGTTATCGATGGCGTACCCTTCACTTCGACGCCACTCGGTTCCATATCTTCGAATCTTGCAACTACCGGAGGGAGTCCGCTCAACAACCTAAATCCATCGGACATTGAGAGCATAGAGATATTGAAGGATGCTGACGCAACATCCATCTATGGTTCAAGGGGCTCTAATGGAGTCATCCTTATAACAACGAAGAAAGGGAAGGCGGGAAAGACGAGGTTTAATGCTAACGTCTACTCAGGAATTGGGAAGGCATCCAACTCATTGCAACTGATGGACACCGAGAAATATCTGTCCATGCGCCACGAGGCATTCCGGAATGACAACATGCCCATGACAGTCACCGATGCCCCGGACCTTTTGGTATGGGATACGACCAGATACACAGACTGGCAGGAGGATTTAATCGGAGGAACCGCCAACATTGTGAATGCGCAGGCCTCTATCTCCGGAGGAAGCCAGGATACACAGTTTCTTTTTGCTACAGGATTCTATAAAGAATCAACGGTATTTCCGGGAAGCTTCCATGATCAGAAGTTCTCATCAAACCTCAACGTTACCCACACCGCTCCATCGCGAAAATTTCACTTCACGGTTTCTTCCAGCATCGTGCTGGACAACAACCAACTTCCTTACCAGGATCCCACGGCCAGTGCAATGATTTTACCTCCCAATGCGCCACAGGCATATGACACGGCAGGCAATCTTAACTGGGAAACCGGGTACGAAAATCCCTATGCTTCCCTGATGCGAAAATTGCAAACTAATACAACTAATGTAATAGGTAACAGTACGCTGAATTACGAAATCATCAACGGGTTAACTGCAAAGGTAAATCTGGGCTACAATCTCATAAACATGAAAGAGACTGCCACGATGCCGATTGCCGCAAACGATCCTGCGAATGGGCTACAAACCGGAATCTCCACTTTCTCAAGCCGACGAATCAGCACCTGGATTGCTGAACCCCAACTTGAATATAAAATAAAACTTGGTCCAGGACAGCTCACGTCTTTGGTGGGAAGCACTTTTCAATCGACGACCAGGCAAGGTGAGACCCTGTTTGGCTTTGGCTTCAGCAGCGACGCATTGTTGGAAAATATGAGCGCCGCCACAACGCTGTTGGCCCTGTCGGCTGATAATAGCGAGTACAAGTACGTAGGCCTCTTCGGTAGAATCTACTACAACCTACTTGAACGCTACCTGATCAACGTCACGGCAAGGCGCGACGGGTCGAGCAGATTTGGGCCGGGAAATCGATTCGGCAACTTTGGTGCTGTCGGACTGGCATGGATATTCTCGAAGGAAGCGCTTTTCTCCCGCGGCAAGAACTGGCTTAGTTTCGGAAAACTCCGGGCAAGCTACGGGAGCACCGGCAGCGATCAAATTGGCGACTACGAGTATCTTGATACCTACTCCTCATCAGCCTACCCATATCTGGGGGTTAGCGGTCTCATTCCAACACGCCTTGCCAACGCCGATTATGGCTGGGAAGTGAATCGAAAATTCGAGGTTGGCGCAGAATTCGGATTCTTCAAAGACAAAATACAATTCACTGTAAGTCGCTATTTGAATAGATCCTCCAACCAATTGGTTGGCTATTCATTGCCCATTACCACCGGATTTACAACAATGCAATACAACCTTCCGGCTACGGTACAAAATGACGGTTGGGAGTTAGTTCTCGGAACAACTGTTGGTCAACCAGAGAAGTTTTCGTGGTCAGCATCTGTCAACGCCACTTTTCCATCCAACACCCTTTTGAGCTATCCGAACATAGAAGGTTCACCTTATGCCAATACTTACGAGGTTGGCAAATCGCTTTACATTACCAGGGCCTTCCGGGCCGCAGGGGTTAGCTCAGAAGAGGGTTACTACACCTATGCAGACAATGATGACAATGGCAGCGGTGTGGATTATCCCGCAGATGTTCAGACGCTGGGCGAAAAGTCGCAAAAGATGTTTGGCGGCCTGAACAATACTTTTCGACTCGGAAATTTCAGTATTGACCTGTTTGTGCAGTTTGTAAAACAAAACGGCGAGAGCTACTACGGCTATCTTCCGGCGCCCGGCATGCAGGGCAACCAGTTGCAGCATGTATTGAACAGATGGCGTGCTCCGGGCGATGCTACATCGGTGCAAAAGTTTACGAGTTCGTATTCAACGCCGGCAGGCGAGGCGTACAGCTATGCATCCTTCTCTGATTATAATCTGGTGGATGCTTCATTTGTGCGGCTCAAGAATGTCTCGATATCGTGGCAGGTGCCAGGTCAATGGCGTAGCAAAATCGGACTGCAGGAGTGTAGAATATATCTGCTTGGACAAAACCTCCTGACCTTTACGGACTACGACGGATTAGACCCCGAAAATCAGTCGATTACTAGACTCCCACCCCTGAGAACGGTTGTTGCTGGCATACAGTTCACCTTATAAATTCTACCAAAAGAAAAACCATGAAAATACTATCCACTATATCCACCTGCGTTTTACTTCTGGTTATCGTGTCGTGCGAAGAATTTGTGACCATTGATCCACCCGTCACGCAAATTACAAGGAGCGCAGTTTTCTCCAGCGATGCGAATGCTTTGTCTGCTGTGGCCGGACTGTACAGTCAAATGATGGACAACGGCACACGATTTACAAGCGGAGAAAGTAGCATAACGGTCCTGACGGGACTTTCGGCCGACGAACTGGACGACCAGACCGGAGGATCCGAATACTCGCAATTTCATCTCAACCAACTAACTCCGGTCAATTCGCGCGTGTACTCACTGTGGTCCGACCTCTATACAACAATCTATGCGGCCAATTCAATTATTGAAGGGCTCCAATCGTCAACCGGCGTTAGTGTTTCGATGAACAGGCAATTGATGGGTGAAGCAAAATTCATCCGCGCATTCTGTCACTTCTATCTCGCGAATACTTTTGGGAATATTCCGCTCGTAACCACGACTGTCTACGATGTAAACTCCAGGGTGTCGAGATCTTCAACGGATGAAGTATACGCATCAGTAGTTGCAGACCTAAAAGACTCGCAACAACTACTCGCTGATGTTGCTATTCAAAGTAAGTCACGTGTATCAAAATGGGCATCCACGGCTCTGCTGGCCAGGGTATACCTATACGCGCAAGACTGGGCGAATGCAGAGGTTGAATCCGCCAGGATACTCGACGCCGGCACATTTTTGCTCGAGCCGGAACTGGTCGGGACCTTTTCTGTAGACAGCCGCGAAGCCATCTGGCAACTACAGCCAGTGGTGCCTGGATACAATACTTTTGATGGCAACGTGTTCATATTAACAGAGGTGCCGACGCTGGTGAGCCTGCGCGATGGCCTGCTGAATTACTTTGAAGATGCGGACAAGCGTCGCGCCGTGTGGATTAACTCATTCAGTTCGAACGATATCACGTACTACTTCCCTTACAAGTACCAGGTTAAGATCGGAGACGAAATTACGGAGAATCTGATGGTCCTGAGACTGTCGGAGCAGTACTTAATAAGGGCAGAGGCACGAGCCATGCAAGGCAATACTGCCAGCGCAGTCGCTGATTTGAACATAATACGCCAACGCGCCGGGCTCGATGATGTCCCGGAAACTATCGGCGAGACGGCATGTCTGGATGCCATAGTCCATGAGAGATTATGCGAGTTGTTTTGTGAATGGGGACACCGATGGTATGATCTGAAAAGAACGCAACGTGCAGACGCCGTGCTGTCATACAAGCCCTCATGGAGCGGTTCGGCTGTGCTCTATCCCATTCCGCAGATTGAAATTCAAAACAACACAAACCTCTTACCTCAAAACGCCGGGTACTAGGCTACCGCATTCGATTCATAAGACTAAATATTTGTAAACCACGTTCAGGTTTAAGGAAAATTCTATGGCGCACCGACAGATTGCAATCAGTTATATACTCGCGACAATTGTCTTCGTGTTCTTAGCACGAAGCTTTTCCGTCGCACAAACGGACAGACCAACGACTCTCATGGTCGGGCAGGAATGCCCCGACATTTTCCTTCATAACCTCACCACCTTCGATGACGACAGCGTTTCAATCCGGCGCTTCCGCGGAAAATGGCTCCTTCTGGAATTTTGGGATCCCAGCTGTCTCCCTTGTATAAGAAGTTTCCCGAAACTGGATTCACTCCAACGTGAATTTTCCGACAGCCTGACCATTGTGTTAGTCGGACACAATGAACAGGCATCCAGGAACCTCATCAGCAAGTTCAAAGCAAGATATAATCTAACCCTTGCAGCGGCGTTCGACAATAAATTGTTCCGGATGTTTGGGATATCGAGTGTCCCTCTGGTGGCTATAATTGATGACAGGGGCGTTGTAAGGTCTCTGAAGTTTCCGGAAGAGTTGAATTCGAATACGTTGTCCGCCATGATTAAAGGAGATGCTACTCTATTATCTACACCCGAGTTTGACCCCATTGCCGCCAGCTTCGATATCATGAAACCGCTCCTCATCGCCGGTAACGGAGGGCCGGACACGACTTTTTTGCAGCGCTCAGTGCTTATGAAATGGAATCCTTCCATACCGGCCCGGGCTTTCTCGCACGTAAGCGCAAGCATGTACGGGAACCACGTTCAACAATGCGGTCGCGCAATTGAATGGTTATATTATTTTGCCTATAAGGATACCATTTATTCCTATCCATCTACCGAGCACGATGGCATTCTTGACAACTATGGCGAATACTGGATGCAGCCGATCATCAAGGTTGCGGATCCGGACAAATTTAAATTGACACCCGGCACTGCAGAAGGGTTCTATTGCTACTCGCTCGTTGTTCCCAAAGAAAAAGCCACGACCCGGTACATTCAAAGGGCCGTGCAAACAGATTTGTTCAATTACTTTGGATATGTGGGCGAGGTAGCTACCAGGAAAATGCCATGCTGGTATCTTAAGGTATCAAGCGACGCGCGTAAAACCCTGACCACAAAAGGAGGCGAGCAGGTATACGAAGACAATGGATATGCGGGTTTCACATTTGTAAACGTTCCTGTCAAAGAAATCATTGTCCGACTCTGGGGTGTCGAACAACTTGGCCCGCCTTTCATCGACGCCACGGGAATCACGGGGAACATCGACATTTCAATCGACACCGACCTGAGTAACTTCGATGGCTTCAGGAAAGCGCTTAAAGAAAAAGGAATTGAGCTGGTGCCTGGCAAAAAGAAGATGAAAGTGATTACGATCAGGGATCCCTAGACGTCAATCGTTAGACGTAGGGGTGGATACCCGCAGATTGAAATTCACACACAACATCAATCTCTTATCCCGGAACGTAGGTACCAGGGTCCGCAAATTATGGTAAGATTCTATGGCCAGCTGAGCTATCACTTTGAAAACATTCTATGGCACACCCACAAATTATTCTGAAGTATATAATCATGACAATCGGCTTCATGCTTGCCCGAGGCATCGCTTTCGGACAAACCGGTGCTCAGCCGACCCTCACTGTCGGACAAGTATGCCCTGACATTTATCTTCACAACCTCACAAACTTCGGGGAGGACAGCGTTTCAATCCGGCACTTTCGCGGAAAATGGCTGATTCTTGAATTTTGGGATCCCAGCTGTCTCCCTTGCATAAGAAGCTTCCCCAGGCTGGATTCGCTTGAGCGCGAGTTTTCCAACCACCTATCTATTGTGTTAGTCGGCCACGATGAACAGGCATCCAGGAACCTCATCAGCAGGTTCAAGGCAAGGTATAATCTGACCCTTACTGCAGCTTTCGATAACAAGCCCTTCGAAATGTTTGGTGTATCGAGCGTCCCCCAGGTGGCTATCATCGATGATAGAGGAAGGGTCAGGTCTCTGAAATTTCGTGAAGAATTGAATTCAAATACTCTGTCTGAAATTATTAAAGGAGACACTACGCTTCTATCGACACCCGAGTTTGACCCGGTAGCCGCCAGCTTCGATATCATGAAGCCGCTCCTCATCGGAGGCAACGGTGGGCCGGACACTGCCTTTTTACAACGTTCAATCCTGATGAAATGGAATCCTTCCATACCGGGTCTAAGTTTTGCATATATAGACGCAAAAAGGTATGGGAATATCCTCCAACTGTGCGGTCGTCCTATTGAGTGGCTGTATTACTTTGCCTACATGGATACTTTTTATCCCTTTCCGACGCCACAACATGAACAACTTCCTGACAATTATGGTGAATACTGGATGCAGCCAATACTTAATGTCTTGGATCCCGGGAAGTTGAAATGGACATCCGCTGACGATAACGGGTATGGCTACTCACTCGTTGTTCCTAAAGAAAAGGCCACGACCAGGTACATTCAGAAAACAATGCAAGCTGACTTATTCAACTACTTTGGGTATGTAGTCGACGTGACTACCAGAAAAATGCCATGCTGGTATCTGAAAGCACGCAATGAAGGACGCAAATCTTTGATCACCAAAGGAGGCGAACGTGTCTACGAAGACAATGGATTTGCAGGCTTCACATTTGTAAACGTTCCTGTCAAAGAAATCATTGTCAGGCTGTGGGGCGCGGATCCATTCAGTCCACCGTTCATAGATGCTACCGGAATCACGAAGAACATTGATATCTCAATCGACGCAGACCTAAGTGACTTCGAGGCTTTCAGAAAAGCACTTAAAGAAAAAGGAATTGAGCTGGTCCCTGGCAAAAAGAAGATGAAAGTGATCACGATCAAGGATCCTTAGACAACCATTGTCGGATCTAAGGGAGTGAAAGGGTGTATACGTCCAGCATATTACCGTGGAAAGTGACCAACCTGTTTTCGGAAACAAGAAACTCTCCAAGCCTTTCTCCATTGCTATTGGGAATGTAAAAGCTGAATTTATACGTACCGTCCCTCAGCGCGTAAACATCGATCACGGCGTTGGCATTAAACGTGGCTTTATCCTCGTTATCGGCGGCAAGCGCCGAGTTAATGAAAATATACTCATTGTTGATTGCCATTCTCCTGTTTACGATCGAAGGCGGAGAAGACAATGTAACCTTGTTTGCGGAAGGTATACTGTCAACCGTAAGTTTCGCTCGTGTGGTAGTATCAATGGTATGGACTGTGTAGATTTTGTTAAGGCTTGTATCGGCTCTGAAAAACTCATTTCTGTAGGCATACACATAAATCAAGGCGTTGGCCGCGCGAGAGTAGACAAGGGACCCATCGGTACAAAAGAACCCGTCGATCTGTTTCACCAGAAGGGTTGAATCCACGATGATATCGCCTTCTCCCGCATCCCTTGAAATATATTCCTTGAGCAGCACATTCCTGCCAACCCTACTATCCAGCTTTCTTACGACCTGTGAAGAGCTGGAAAGCGGCACCCCAACTGTGAAGGAGCCCGATCGCAAATAATTCATCGTCGTATCCTGGCCGTTCAAGTGCCAGTGCATACTCACGCCACTGATCCCGTCCATTAGATATACATCCGGAGAATCAATAGTAAGTTTCAGCGCCGTCGTGAGCGGGGTTAGGTCAAGAAATTTGAAGTTGATACTCTCCGGTTTAGATAACCCGTAGTCGATCATGGTGATCGATCTCGGATTGTCGTAGTCGGCAGCAAATATCTGACCTGGAGATAACCCTGCTATGTAGTGGTTGCCTCCTTCTCTTTCTATCGAACGCACGCGCTCAATTAAATGTGACGGAAAAATTCGGACAAAGTTGTTCTTGTTGTGGTTGAGAGAAATGACAAACAGTAGGTACATTCCCAGGGCACCTAAAAGAATACACAAAATGATCGCCACAGCGTGATTCATCTTAAAAGAAATATATGAGGGATATACTCTATCCCTCACATTTGACCCGACTACTTGAGGAACGAAGGCACAATAATTGTGCAACCTGTATTGGAGTAGGTAGTGACCTGGCAAACCGTTGGCTTGGGCGTTGTACTACAATTACTTCTGTCTTCACACATTCCGCCATTTTTCCATTTTACTGCACTTTGCAGGGTGACGCTACTTTCCTGAGACGCATAGGCGCCGACAATAGCAAAGGCAAAAGCCGCTACCGTCACGATACTTTTAATCTTGTTCATAGTAATTTACATTTAGGATCATAAATTGGCCTTCTTTCTAACAGGCATCAGCCTTAGTCCTGTCTCTCTGTGCACGAAGAAGTATCCTATAGGCCCCGCTTCCCTTCCACAACTTTGTATTGAAGCAGAATGCCAAATATTCCAAAAGCGACAAAAACCAAATTGAAGAAGAGATGTTCCGTCCATCCCAGGTTCTCCAACACACCGCCGCACGAGCACGGCACAAACGGACTAAAATTCATGATGATGAAAATATACGTGGTGAACGTTACCATTAAGAACAACGCTGCATATAATCCTATCCGCCGAAGTGCCCCTATCATTAACAAGATTGAGATGCCAATCTCTGCCGCCGGAACAAACCACGATACCCATTTGGCGTAAGCCGTCAGCATAGGCGACTGACCCAATTGCACCCTGAACTGCTGAATATCCGAAAGCTTCGAAAGTGCTGCGTAGATAAACAACATTATAAACAACCCGCAGATCAGCTCCAGGGAAAATTCAATTGTGCGCATCCCTACCCTTATACGCATTTGTCTGATAAGGCTTCCCATCAACGGCGTCCGGTTTTAAGGGCGTCCGGTTTTCCTGAGGCAAGGTAAGCCGCCTTTATAATCTATTGATTATCATTTGTTCATAGTTGACTTATCAAAGGTTCATACCTTGCGTTACCAAATGGTAAAATGGCCAGTGTTCAGGGACCACTTTATCATTGGCAACAAATGATTATTCCAGTTCTCGCTTCATTCTTGCCATCGATTGTGCCGTTATGCCGAGGTAAGTCGAAATCGCGTCCTGGGAAGCAATTAATTCGATACCTGGGTACTCTTTAATAAGCCTGCGAAATCTTTGACTTGCACTCAGATGTTGTAAGTCACGAATTCTCACACGGCTTTCCTCATGGTGCACGATCGTAACGGAGAGCGCTATTCGACGGGCTTCGGGATAAGTCTCCATTAGTGCCATCACGCTGTCAAAGCTGATACACAATAATGTGCTCGTCCGCAACAATTGAATGGTTTCCAATGAAGGCTTCTGTAGAAAAAAGCTGGCAAGTGACACGATAATTTGTCCTGGCCTCCAAAAGTTTTCGGTGACCTTTCTACCTTCGTAATAGGAATACGATATGGCGAACCCGTCCTCCAGGAAATAGGCATGCGAAGAAATCTTGGGAACTTTCAGCAGCGACTCGTCCTTTGGAAGTGTCACGACGACAACCTCCTTCTCAAGTGCCTTTTTGAAATCATCTGACAATGCATGGAAGCCTGACAACACATTGAACAACCCTTGCATACTCATGGCTCATATGGGGAGGGTTTAAGTTTATGGTTCCTCGAATGACAGTTAGTTTGTGCTGTGGCCATTAATCGGTCCCCGGCATGAATCGAGAAAGGCGTTTGAACGCAAGTCAGCCCCCTGTCCTACTATTCTATGGCGACTATGCTTCTCCCTACCTCAGGCGATAAAAAATTGCAAGAAGACGTCCGCAACTTTACCTATATTCATACAAGGTACTCTGGCTATCAGTTGTCCAAATTCAGAGTTGTCACAATCAAGTTATGATACCCGGTGCAAATGATCGGTCCCTCAACCAATTGCTTCAAGCATGGCCTTCAAAGGCCATCGCCTACTTGTATAACCAGTACTATGAAATTCTCGTCCACATAGCGGAGCGCAGAACGCAAGATCGCAAGGCCTCGGAAGACATCGTTCAGGAAGTGTTCATCGAACTGTGGAAAAAATCGGATGCGATTTCCAGGCGCGAGGGTTTCCTGGTAATACCTTATCTCGTAAGCATGGTGAAGAAGAAATCGTTCACGGTCTATCGGAATGGCCTGAAACACGCGGACAACGCGATGCCTCTTCTTGAACAGATGCCGAGCCCCGTTCCGTCAACCGAATATGAACTCATGAAGACAGACAGGCACTGGACGCTGCAATTAATCGTTGCAGCATTACCCGCGAGGCAAAAGCAATGCATAGAAATGCGATTCCTGGGAGAAATGAGCATCGAATCCATTGCTATTCGTCTAAGCATTACGCAAAAGGCTGTTGAAAAGAACATCACGCAGGGCCTTAAGCGACTGAGAATGTACAGGTCGTCGGTTCGCTGATCGAATACGATTTGAATTCCTCAGCGCGAATGCAATCCCAATTTGTTTCCCTCGGTGTCTGTAAACATGGCAAAGAAACCCATCTCAGGCGCAATCTCCGTTTTCGGGACAAGAACTCTGCCTCCGTTGGGTTCAACTCTATCTAGCACAATTTGCAAATCGTCCCCAGCGTTCAGGTACACGATTGTGCCATCGACCGTGGGCTTATATGCCTCTCCCTTAATTAAGGCAACAGATACAACTTCTTCATCACCCGGGAATAAGCCCATTTGCGTGCCTTGCATATCAATTTCTTCGATTGTAATGGTTAAGAGTGCCTGGTAAAACGCGACCGCCCTTGAGAAGTCAATCGTCGGAATTTCCACAATTGAAATAGTGCTTTTCATATGTCTCAGTAATTTTGATTTACAGGGCAAGCTTACTGAGCCGCCGCAGGTAGAAATTGTAAAAATGCGACACGCTTACTCCCTTCTATAGAAAAGAGCAGAAAGTGCCAGGTGATCATTTCCTGAAAATGCTTTCGGGTTCGTTCCGGTGAATTCCTTAAAATCTTTGATGAAATGTGCCTGGTCATAATACTCACTTTCGTAGGCAATTTTGGTTAAGCTATCGGAGGGTTGATTAAGCAGCATTTTTAACGCAGTTTGTAACCTGATGACTTTGCCCAATTGCTTCGGACTCAATCCTACCTGCTTAATGAATTTTCTCTCGAGTTGCCGCCTGGACAGGTCATCCCTAAGAAGGGAATTGACGGACATGGTTCCCTTTGATGAACAAAGGAGATCGACGGTCGATTTTACGATATGGTCAATGGTTGCTTCGTTCTTCAGTCTATCCAATAGAAATTTTTCGACAATATAAATTCTTTCATTGGTCTCTGTTGCCTGAACAATTTTGTGCGCCAGGCCGGCGGCTTGCTTTTCTCCAAATAGTATTTCTATCGGTGTTTCCTTGTTCGCCAAGTCCTTAAGGGATGTCGTCACGAAACTTGTGAAACCGTAGGGATAAAAGCGGACAGCAAACGTATTTACATATCCCATTGGCTCAATAAAGAAAGGTTCAATGGTGTGCCCGAGCACCATGGCACGAGGTTGGATAATAAACTCATCGCCTGCTTTATATCGTTTTATGTCCTCTCCCAGGGTAAATATCATTTCAATGCAGCCGTCGGGAATAATTCTTTGTCTTCCTGCACCTGCATCAGTGGGAACTTCTAATGTCCAATAGCATTTCACAAGTGATCCAAAGTCTGAATGCGGTGAGAATGTCTGGTAGTCCATGGTTTGATAGATGCGTTACGGGCTTGGGGGCGCTTGTTTAAGCGTCATCGACCATGACAGGCGCCAATGGCAACAAATTTAGAACATCTGGTCGATCCGGGAGCACCGGCCAAGGTTGCGTTCTTTTCTTCAACTTCCCGAGCATTTCATCTCGGGTCGCTTAAGGATCGATGTCCGGTTTTTGCACCTGGCTTCCTTATTATAAGTACTCCTCATCTAACGGTGATTCGCGCCGGGAACCACCTTGACTACAAAGGATAACGTCGACGTTGCGATTTCATCATCCAGTTTGAGGTCCGAACTTTCTCCGTTAACTCTAACCTGGCCGTCACCGGCTTCCAGAACTTGCGCATAACGCACACCCAAAATGATCCTAGCTCTCGAAGCTGTATAAATTTTATAGTCAAACTCGCCGCCATAAGTAAAAATAAAAGATCGTTTCTTCATAGACGTGTTGACCATCTCATCCAGCAGGTCTGGAATTGTATTAACATCGAAGGTCTTTTGACGGACGTCCACTAAAAAGTCCTGAAATCCAATTGTCACCTGGGGAAACAGGTCAATGTGTCGGTTCTTCACAAGGTCGTAGCCAAGTCCCATTTCAATGGTTCTTCTCTTTATGCGAAGTTCCATGTCTTCGCTCGTTGTTAGATTTCTGAACCCGGGCGTGGCGATAAAGGACGTCATGAAACGGTTCTTATAAAGATCAAGCGACAAGATGACGTTGCTCACGTTTTCATTGATATTGGTAAATCCGAGCGGCCCAAGCTCGCGTTGCAGATTGGTAAGCGAAGCAAAGGCAAGCTGGTATCCGACAGCAAGGGTAGCGAACTGGTTTTCATCTGTGCTATGGACATACTGCGTGAGCGCCTGAAGTGAATCGTATCCCGAAGCGACTTTAGCCGCTTCCAGTTGCTTGCGAAGTTCTTCCTTGTCGATCGTAGAAGGATCAACCTGACGAAAATCATATTTCCGGGAATGGTTAACATGATGTTGTGCAAGGCAGCTTAGCGACAGTGCACAGGCAAAAAGTGTAAAGACAAATTTCATATCATTTGGATTTTGCATCTGTATCCGAAAATGCACCATCAAATCCCGCACCAAAACGGTCAACGGCAATACCGATATCATCTGCTACGTTCTATCGTCAGCGACATGGCCAGGCTGCGGGTCTTCTGATTACCCTGAGGCGCGAAGTCTACAATCGGGATTGATAACGGGCACTCGCTAGATCACATTCCCCCTCATTAAAGGTCGTGCGGCTAATAGCGCAGCTATGCTGATGGCCGCTCCAAACGACAAATAATAACCCACATAAGGAAGGCCATAGTTCGTGGCCAGCGTGGTCGCCAAATACGGTGTGAGCGATGCGCCCAAGATACCGGCCATAGTGAAGCACATGGATGCTCCCGTGTAACGAACTTCTGTCGGAAAAATCTCCGCTAACGCAGTGCCTACCGGACCATAATTCAAACCCATCAAAAACATTCCGATCGATTGGAACGCAACGGTGGTGAGCAGACTGCCGGTACTGAAGAATGGGGCCAGAAACAATCCAAAGATGAAAATGCCTATGCTTGATACGATGAGCATGCTGTTCCTGCCTTCGCGATCCGCCAGCACGGCCGAGAGCGGAATCCCTAATGCAAAAAACAACATAGAAACCATCTGGGCAATCAACATACTTTCTCTCGGGTAATGCAGCGCCGATGTTCCCCAGCTTAACGTGAAGACCGTCATAATATAAAAGACGAGAAATGTAGTGATCGTGGCTACCGTCCCCAGGAATACCGCTTTCCCGTGTTTAGTAAAAACCGAGACGACCGGGACCTTGACGCGCTCCTGATTATTCAGGATCTTGATAAAGTCCGGCGTCTCCGTTATTTTCAAACGTATATAAAGTCCCACCCAAACGAGTACTGCACTGGCGATAAATGGAATGCGCCATCCATAGCTCAGAAACTGTTCGTCACTCATCGTTCTGCTGAGTATAAAAAATGAACCGCTGGACAATAAGAAACCAATCGGTGCACCTAACTGCGGAAACATGCCATACCAGGCTTTCTTGTTCTTGGGTGCATTTTCGGTGGCCAGTAATACGGCACCACCCCATTCGCCACCCAGTCCCAAGCCCTGACCAAAACGGAACAACGCCAGCAAGATGGGTGCTGCAATGCCAATAGTTTGGTAGGACGGCAACAGGCCAATAGCCACCGTTGACGGACCCATCGTCATTAATGAAGCTACCAGCGTAGCTTTACGCCCCCTTCTGTCTCCAAAGTGTCCGAAGAGCGCAGCACCCAATGGTCTTGCAAAGAACGCCAAAGCGAATGTTGCGAGGGATGCCAGCGTGGATGCAACGGGGTCACCAGCCGGAAAGAACAGCTTGGGAAAAACCAATACTGCCGCCGTGGCATAGATATAGAAGTCAAAAAATTCAATGGTGGTACCGATCAGGCTGGCTGCCAGGATTCGTGCTGCAGGATTCGCACCACGTGGTGTATGAGTCATAAGGCCTAGAATATCTTAAGGCGTGCAAGATCACATTTTTAACGCAGATTTTTGAAGAAACGAAATCATTTGCGTCGGCATCCGATGGCATTGATCCCGTGGGATATTTATTGATCTCGTAGCATATGCATTCGATCCCGTAGGATATACATTGATCCCGTAGAATGTGTATTGATCCCGTAGGGATCCCACATCGGCAGCACCGAACGTTATTAATCCACGGTGTGCGACGCATAATCGTTCGTTGAAATGGACGCGATCATCGCACGCAACGCACGCACATCCAACATATCGTCGGCGTCACCGCACGATTTCGTTTTACGCGTTGCGCGTCGGGAATTTATTGCATTACACGTTCCATCGACGCGTGGGATATCGGATTTTGTGCTGCCGATGTGGGATCCCTACGGGATCGTTCGATAGTCAGCAGGAACAAGCGATGTATCTTTCCTTGTGTACCTATCGGCTGTAATCTATTTTGTCGGCGTATTCCTAGCTGCCTGCCTTTCCACGGCTTACTTACAAAACGACGCTGTTTTTGCATTTTATGGCTTAGGCATGACTATTTTGCCACCTATAATCTTGCTACAGGCGACGATCATGGTATTACGACTTTTCATTTTCACGATTTCACTGAATTTCTTCGGTTCTATCACTCTCCACGCACAGGCTCAAGTCATCCCTGCACTCCAACAATGGGCGAGTAAAAAGGGAACGTTCTTGCTCACCAGCAAATCCTCCATTGTGGTTGACCCTTCGGTATACAATTTTGTGCAGGAAGATTTAACAATATTTCAGGAGGAATTGTACAAGGTCTCCAATCTTCGACTTGCCCTTAACGCTGACTTAACCTCCCGGGAAGTCGGCGATATCGTATTGTTGCCTTCTCAAAATCCTGCTGCCGCACAACCGGAAGGCTATAGCATCACCATTACAGACCAGGTAACGATCTCCGCAGCTACCGGTGCCGGCTTCTTTTACGGCCTGCAAACCATTCTGCAATCACTTGTCCAAAGCAGCGACAAGGTTAGCCTCACGCGAGGATCCGGGTACGATTATCCTATCTACAAAGAGCGTGGCGTGATGCTTGACGTGGGCCGCAAATTCTTTGAAGTTGCCTATATCAAGAAGACCATTCGTGATCTGGCCTGGTATAAACTGAATTTCCTGCATCTGCATTTTACAGAATGGCATTCCTTCAGACTTCAGAGTACCTTGTTCCCCGGACTTGCCGCAAAAGAGTCGTATTCGAAACAGGATATCGCTGAAATTGAAGCCTACGCCCGCAAGTACCACGTAACCATTGTGCCTGAAATCGACTTACCCGCTCACGCTACTACGATCACTAACTATAATCCCAACCTTGGATTCACTTGTCAATCCATGCGCGAGGCAAAGTGGCAGGGCGACTCAACAAATCAGAAGGGTCAGGCCTGGGTACTGGATGTGACAAAGCCCGAGACTGAAATATGGGTAAAGGCATTGCTGGATGAATTTATTCCACTCTTCCATGGTCCCTATTTTCATGTGGGCGGAGATGAGTGGCAGTATGACGATCAGAAAGAAGCGTGTCCCGAGCTCATGAAGGCAATGCATGATTCGGGCTTCCAATATCCCGCCGATGTATTGGTTGATTTTATGAATAGAATTTCAATCCATGTTAAGACGCGGGGCAAGCGCACACAGATGTGGTCCTGGTGGAACTATACACCCAACGAAAAGCAGACAAACAAGTACAGCATTGAACCGAACAAGGATATCGTCATAAACATCTGGAATGCGCCAACGATGGATGCAATTCTTCAATCCGGATGGAAATCGATCGTTACACGCGAAGAGGGTGAAGGCTCCCTGTACGTGACGCCATTCTATGGAAAGAAGCCAGGCGACTATGGCTTTGTTAACTCAAAAGCCAACTATGAGACCTGGAATCCATCGACACATAACAATGTGCTGGGTTTTAAGCTTTGTATTTGGGCAGACGGCGCCGAAAATATGCCTTCCGCCTGGTACGATACCTATGCTGATTTACCCAAAGCCGTATTGGCTGAACGCATCTGGTCAAAGGCTGCTTCTCCTACTGTTGAGCAGTTTCAACTTCGCGTGAAGAAAGCAAAAAAAGCTTCGGAATTGTTTGGTGCCGATAATTAATGCGGGCGGATAATCCTTTCAATTGCATGGCGCGTGTTGCGAGAACACCATTGTTTTTGCTTATCATTTTTATATCACTGATTGGCTGCGTTAAATCAAGAAAAAATGAAGCGTCCCCGACGGCCGTCAGCGCAATTGAAGATCTGAAATTCGATGAGATCGACCATGATTCATTGACGGTCAAACAGCTAAAGGATATCAAAAGAATTCACTATGTATTCTCGGAGGTGAGCTCAAGTTCTATGGAGGAAATGATCAACAAATTTAAACGCGACAAACATCCTGATGAAAAAATTGTCACATGGTCAAAAATGGCAGCCGCCTATGAACGCTTTACTTTGAATAAACACGTGGAGGAATACGATAAAAAGGTGGAGGCCTACCAGCTAATTCTGCTCAGATCCACGATGGCGGAAGAAGATGTTCTCGGCAAGGTCGATATTATCCACCTGACGAAGGAGGAAGTAAATGAAGTATTCAGCTATTGCGCCACGCTGCCAGAATCAACAAAAATTGAACAGCGATAACACTGCAACCACTTCGCCCGACTTGATACTTGCCGGGTAATAGCCAAACGCTTTAATACACGCCCACGCTAGTCCTCCTCTACGAAATTCAGATCTTTGGAAAACGTCTCCTCAATAGCATACAACGCTCCGCAGGCGATTACGATTGTCGCGACGCCAACCGTCAATGCTCCATTAATTACCCCAATATTGTCCCGCAATGCTTCAAACACCAGCGTTACCGGAACGACAGTCCATCGAACAAAATTAGGTACCGTTGTCGTCGCTGTAGCCCGCAGGTTGGTACCAAACTGTTCGGCAGCAATTGTGACAAACAGTGCCCAGTAACCGATGCAGAATCCCATCACCGCACATAGCAGATAGAAACTAAATGATGTTTTAAAGGGGAAAAACAAATACACCATCATGGATAGAAAAGTCATGCCAATATAAAGCAACACAACCTTTTTACGGGATTGCAGTTTCTGGCTCACGATCCCACTTACTATATCGCCAATGGACAGGCCAATGTAGCAATACATAATCGAGTCGCCTGCCGATATTACGGTTTGAATACCCAATGCGCGGGCAAATTCAGGAGAGAACGTAATCAATATTCCAATAACAAACCAAATCGGCAGTCCTATAAGGATGTTGCCCAGAAACTTGATCACCCTTTTTCTATTGTTAAAAAACTGAAAGAAGTTGCCGCGCTGCACGTCAATGCCTTCCATCTGTTTAAAGACACCAGATTCAAACACGCTCACCCTCGCCAGAAGCAGAAGCAATCCCAGGCCCCCACCAATAAAGTATGTCGTTTGCCACTCGAATCGTGCCGCTATAATGTTCGCAAATACCGCACCGAGTAGTCCTATTGAAGCAATTAAGGTAGTTCCATAGCCGCGCAGACGGGTGGGCAGGATTTCCGCCACAAGCGTAATGCCTGCACCTAGTTCTCCGGCCAGGCCCACGCCGGCAATAAATCTTAACCACGCATACTGCGTAACAGACGTAGCGAATCCATTGCCAATGTTTGCCAGCGAGTAAAGTAAGATCGAACCGAACAGAACAGACAATCGTCCACGCTTGTCTCCCAAAATTCCCCACAGTACTCCACCGATCAGCAGCCCACTCATCTGAAACCGAATCAAGGACTCTCCCGTTCCCAACAATTCGTGATCCGCTACACCCAACGACTTAAGACTCACTACGCGCACGATACCGAACAGCAATAGATCATAGATATCGACGAAATATCCGAGCGCTGCTACTATTACCGGAACACTTACCAGCTTTCGGTAGTCGTCCTTGTTTAATTTATCCATGAGCTGATAATCCGGACCTCGTTATTTCCATAGCGTATCTACGGGCTTCTTGGTGTATTCGTCGGGATGATCAATCCAACGCGGCTTATAGTCACGAAGCGTATTATCGAGAAAGTTATAGCGCCAAACGCGATATCCTTTTCCATCCCACTGTAACAATTGCTTAGCCGCGGCGAGCTTCGCCGTTAGTTCCTTTCTGTCAATATCCTGCACGGGTTTGTTCGAACCTACCGCCAACGCCGCGGCGACCCCGGCCGCTTCACCCATAACCATGTAAGTTGACTCCATGCGGATAGATGAATACGCAATGTGGCTCGCCGACATACACAATGGCACAATAAGATTGGTACATTCCGACTTCTTCGGAATCAATGCACCGTACGGTATCTGGTACGGACCCGGGCATACCATTTCCCAAAGATTCCCTTCCGTTATCAGCGTTCCATCCGGAAGCACTCCCATACGATTTGGATAAATATCCACCATATAGTAACCCAGACCGACCGGCGTAGGCACATCCGTCTGCAGTTGCAGATCCTTTTGCGTCATCACATACTCCCCGACCATTCTTCGCGCACTCCTGATATAGAGGTAACTAGGCCACCCGTTGGTATCTTCGTTATTATCCGACAACAACCTCACTTCCTTACCACTGAAATCAGTAAGCGTTCTGATGTGATCAACATAGGCCTGCCAGATACGAGTCCGGGTTTTCCAATCGCCATTCGGGTATTCAGTGTTCAGCCCGGGGAGCGTACCCGTCATCAGCTGTCCTCTGCTAAAGTTCTCGTTAGGCCAGGTGGTTTCATATCCAGCTTCTTTGTAACGCCTCAGCAGCTCGTAAACATCCTGGTTTTTGTTCTGCGGCGGCGTAATGAGTATGCCTGGAAACTCAGGCGTTGGATTCGCCTCCCAGGCAAGTTTGAAATTATAGGCCATGAAGAACCGGCTGGAATCCCCTTCTCTACCTATTGGATCGGGATGGATGCAAGACAGTAGCCCGCTCGTTGGATCGCCTTTAACTTTATAAGGATCGACGCCAGGAAACTTCTTACTTACTACTACACCTGCCAGCGATTCACCATACTCATTCTTTCCCTCCTTTCCCACGCGGTACTTC
Source organism: Chryseolinea sp. (assembly GCA_035489615.1). Lineage (GTDB taxonomy): Bacteria > Bacteroidota > Bacteroidia > Cytophagales > Cyclobacteriaceae > Chryseolinea. Next base: position 14,671 of record DATHKA010000462.1, on the reverse strand, counting down.
ACTTTAGAAAAAGCCATCAGGTCTCCTTCATAGCTGGCGTCTATAAATACCTTCGATTTGACCTTGACCAATGAAGCCGTCTTTCGCTGAGGGGTTGGGACGCCATTCTCATCGGCCGGAGCAAATTCGAAAATGGCTTCCTTAATGGTTCCTTTCACTGTAGTCGCTGCGCTGATTCGGTGATCGGTTATCACCTGAATCAAATCCCCGTATTGATCAATGAGTTTTTGAAGCGCGGCTATACTGTACCTGGACGCACCTTGCTTGTGCCTCAGGGGTGGAAAGTGTATGTCGGTTTCGTAGAACGCTCCAGTCAGTCCACCGAGATGGTCCGCGTACGGAACATCTTGCGCCATTCGGAAACCTGCGCTTAGCAAGCCGCCAATCTTGTGCGTGGGTTCCACAATCACAACTGAATGGCCTTCCCGCGCAACAGCGACCGCAGCGGCGATGCCAGCTGCACTGGCGCCATATACACATACATCAACTTCTGTGGTTGCCTTAACGTTGCCGGTTTTGTTCTGTGCCATTCCGGAATTGAAGAGGCCGGCAACCAAAAGGAGTATCGCTAAGAACTTTGGTAATTTTCTATTCATGCTGATCTGTTTATGTCCTTATTTTCCATTTTCGTCTTTCGCAATTGACCTGCTTAACCGTTGACCCGATGCCTCAAGCTTATTGATGAACGTCGTAATGTCGATGTCCTGAAAAGACCTTCCTTCAATGCTTGCACGGCAGCCAATCCGGAAGGTTCAACGCAGATCATAGACACCGTTCCATCCGCACAGACGCATAACCGAGATGGGTTACCGGGAAGCATCATGGCACTTAATTGAAAATGATGTTCTGTTTATCCTTGATCATCCTGATTTGAAGGGATTCTTCGATTGCCTGTATAATATCCTCAGCGCTTCCGGACCGTAACTCTCCGGACAATTTCCTGTCCATCGCCGACCTGGTACCAAATGCTATGTGATAACCGAAGGTGTCTTCCAGCATTTTCGCCACCTCGACTAACGGCGTCTCATCGAAGTACAGTTTACTGTCCTTCCATGACGCATACCTGGAGGGATTCACCTCGCCGCCACTTAGTTTATTATTCTCCAGGCTGACAAGGTCACCGGGTTCAAGCGTACGCGTACCACCGTCTTCATTGGTGAGATTAACGTTAACCTTGCCTTCCTCCAACATTACTTCAGTTCTTGCACGCCTCACTTTTACATTGAATCGCGTGCCCAATACCTGCACGTCCAACTGTTGATCGGTGTGTACAATAAATTTCTGATGGTTCGCGGTGTGACGGACATCAAAAAATCCTTCTCCTTTAATCCATACTTCGCGATCGCCGGATTCAGTCCAATGATCTTTAAAGCGGACAGATGAATTTGCATTAAGCATGAGTTGTGATCCATCGGGGAGGATAATCTCCTGCGTTTCACCATATGCCGTTTGTTCTTCCAGAAAATTATCGGAATCGTAAAACCAGAACGCTGCCAGCGTGGCAATCAGCAGCGACGCGGCAACACGCCATAGAATAACAGATTGTAAGAATCTTCTTCTGCCGTGGGCCGCAGTGCTCTCGTCCTTCCGTACGGAAGACATAACACTCATAAAAATGGATGCTCTCAAACTTTCACGCTCTTGTTCATTCATGTTGTGAATGACCGCCTCATCAGTACTTGCCGTTTTCCAGAAGTCGTCCAGCTCGTTCTTTTCCGCGTCGGGAGCAACGCCTTTGTTCACCCGTTTTATAAGGTATGCGCTTCTTTCTGGCGTCATTTTTTGTCGGTATCGGGTTTGTTTTTGCAACGGCATTTCCGCTTTAACGACGGCGTTTACCATCCATCCTACTGTAAGAAGGTTTCGTCACCGATCTACCCTAAACCGATTGTAATTTGTATTAAATCGATTGTGTGTCATTAATTTTATACGGAAATTCGGATATTCTAAGAATTGTCACCCTCGACAAATGACGACTGATGAGTGGAAATTAATACGGGAAGCGATTGTCCAGGGCGACGAGTGGGCATTCGGGAAATTGTACAATGGCTTGTGGAGTCGGTTGTACGCAGTGGCCTTTAATTACGTCCGCGACAAAGCCACAGCACAGGAAATTGTGCAAGAGGTGTTCATAAAGTTATGGCTCAGGCGCGAAGAACTTGGAAACGTCCTGGATATTCATGCCTTCGCCCTTCAATCAACAAAGTTTCGAATTTATGATCATTTCGATAAGCAGGCCGTGCAGGAGAAATACGTTGCCTACTCGCTGAAGCACGGTGAATCTCAGGTTAACGACGCACATCAGTTGGCGGAATTCAATGAGACCCGCTCAAGAATTGAGCGGGAATTAGCCTGCCTTCCTGAAACCACGCAACGGGTCTTCCGTCTTAGCAGGCAGGAACAATTTTCGAATAAGGAGATCGCCTCCAATATGAAACTGTCTGTAAAGGCAGTCGAGTATCACATCACGCAATCCTTGAAGCATCTGAGACTTAAACTGGGCAACCTGCTCGTCTTGTTTGCCACCCTGGCGGCACATCTATATCATCTCATCAAATAAGATTTCACAACTGGCGCAACAACATAGCGGCAACGCGACGACGTACTTGCCCTTAAGATGTTTGATTAATGATCATCATTCGGGTTTTCGTCGTCGGGCTATATCTAGTCATCCTCGATCGTAACGATCTTATAGTCGTTGTAGGGTCCCAGTTCTGTTGTCTTCAAGATCATCCCTTCTGTTCTGAGTTTATACTGAAGTGCTTCGATGGGTATCGCGCCTGGTTCCACACCGTATTTCAATGAAAGTCCGGCTGCGGTTCCGGCTACATGACCCATTTGCATCCAGGTGGATTCCAGGCGATAACTGCAGAAGGCGACATGCGAAAGTGAACCACAAACGGGAACGAGAAGGTTCGTTACTTCCGACGCCTTCGGTAGAATGACGCGGTAAGGAATTTCATACGGCTCCGTTACCGTATGCCATATCCGGCCCTCATTCGTAAACGCCTTCTTGGAAACTGCCACACGTTGTACGTGATGTGAGTCGATCCAGTGAGAACCCAATGTCACGGCGTCGTCCTTTTGGCGATTGACGAGGATATCGTTTTGGGTCATGACAAAATCTCCCTGCATCCGGCGCGCTTCGCGGATGTACAAGTAGTAGGGAAAGTTATCATTGTCCTTAAACTCGTCCCTGGCAAATCCGTAGGAAAGCATTTCGTCTCTGAGTGTCTTGGGCACAGCGGGATCATGGCCCAGGAAATACAGATAACCTAATGTGTAATCCTTGTGGTCCTGATAAATCTCTTTCCTTCTCTTGAGATCAGCGTCCGGATAGTCAACGTTTCCTCCAAACAGGCCAAGTGATATCGTTGAATTCTGCTGATTGTTGAATTCCCATTTTCCATTACCTCTTCCCAATATGCCAACAAGATCATCCAATGTAGTCTTCGGATTGGCCTTCAGGTAGTCGGCCAGCAATTGATAGCGTTCCGGGCTATAGTTCTCTGGCTTCACCACAGGCCGGGCGTTGGCGGTCTCTTTTGTCATCGTTGGCCGAAAATTGTAATTCATTACGCGGATATCTGCGCGACCGTTGACGAGATCCTTGTTCTCCGAAAAATAGGGTAGCATTTTACCCTTCTTGTCCACCGTGCGCGAGCTTAGGGTATCATCCGTTAAACGTATCCCGGCATACGATTCGTTGTATTGCTGGATGCTTTCCCGGCCCCACGTGTAGGATACCTTCGCTGATGCCATGAGGTCTCCTTCGTAGGTGCAGTCAATGAAAATGCTCCCTGTATGGCTTGAGCCATCGTCGAGTGTAATGGAGGATATCTTTTTGTTTTCAACGACGGTCTTCGTCAATTGCTTTTCGTACAGCACATCTACCTGAGCATCCTTTAAAAGAGTGAGAAGTTCCTTTTCAGCCACATTGCTCTCAAAGAAAAACGCCGGATCGCCCTTTTTGAACTTCATGTTTCGACCGTTCCTGAAGGTCTGAAAATACTCTTCCGAAAAGTTCGTCCCCATCTTTATGTAGAACTCCCGAGCGAATCCCGTGATGGCGTTATTGATCATGTGCTCACTCTCCGCGGTATTGATTCCACTGGTGCTAAGGCCTCCCACGTGGCGGGTTTGCTCTATCAGCAGCACTTTTGCATGATTTCGGGAGGCGGCAACGGCTGCCATTACGCCACCGGGCGTACCCCCGTACACGACGACGTCATACCGCGAACCCTGCTGACCGTACAAGTCGAAACTAGCCGCCCAAACGCAAAACAGTATGCCAATTGCCATTCCTGGTTTCATATGCTTCAAGGGGATAGTACCCCACATAATCTGTAGGAAGGTTAGCTGGCCCTGTGTCCCTAATAGACCGGATGTGACCGGTCATTCCTGCCAGCCCGGCCCCACCAAATCAATACGGGCATTTATTGAGCGATCAGGCACAAATCCCATCCCTTTTTTATAAATTTTAGTAAAATCGACCCCCATGAATCACCTGAACAAAATACTTGCCTGCGTGTGCCTGGCATTGGTTGGGAGCACAGGCGTAGCGCAGCAACTGCCCTCGAATTTTCACCTCACGAAATTGAAAAACGGACTGGAGGTACTCGTTATCGAGGAAAAGACCGTACCCCTCATTACTATTGAAGTCTGCGTAAAAAATGGCTCTTATACGGAGGCTCCGGACTACAATGGGCTTTCTCATCTATATGAGCACATGTTTTTCAAGGCCAACAAGGACCTCTCTTCACAGGAAGCTTTCCTGGCCCGTGTGAATGAGCTGGGTATCCGGTTCAATGGCTCGACGTCCAATGAGCGTGTAAACTACTACTTCACGTTAAACAAGAAGTTTCTCAGCGAAGGGTTGACGTTTATGAATTCGGCGATTCGCTACCCGCTCTTTAATGAAGTCGAGATGAAAAACGAAAATCCCGTAGTGGACGGCGAATTTCAACGCGCAGAATCAAATCCCACGTTCTGGCTATATGAAGACCTGCAAAAGCAGTTGTGGGGAGATCTTTACAGCCGCAAGAACGTAATCGGTGATCACCATATCATTTTATCCGCCACGACGGAGAAAATGAAAACCATCCAACAGAAATACTATTATCCCAACAACTCCATTCTGGTTATCGCCGGTGATGTGGATCACGCTGAGGCTTTCAAAAAGGCAGCGGCACTTTTTGAAAGCTGGGCGCCATCCGATTTTGATCCGTTCGTAAAGTATCCTATCCCCGAGTTTAAGCCTTTGGATAAGTCGACGGTATTTCTGACAGAAAATGTAAATACGACAAACCCGTTTATTATGATGGGACTCCACGGCCCCGACACACGCAACGATGTCAAAGCGACCTACGCCGCAGACGTATTCTCCTTCCTGCTAAAGCAAAAGTCATCGCAGTTTCAACACGACCTTATCGACAGTGGTCTTGCCTTTGGAGCCGACGTTAGCTACCAGACTTGCAAATACACCGGTCCCATCGTAATTGTTGCCGTACCGAATCCGCAGAAGATAAAAGAGGTGATCGAGAAACTCGAGGAGCACATCACCAAATGGGATAGCGATTCTTACTTCACCGACGAACAATTGGAAACAGCCAAAACATTGTTGGCAGTCGCTGACGCGAAAGGCAGAGAAGAAACCACAGAGTTCATTCATACGGTAACCTTCTGGTGGGCGTCCGCTAATATTGAGTATTATACGAACTATGTGGAGAACCTGAAAAAGGTAACCCGGGAAGATATCAAGCGGTATGTACAGACCTACATTAAAGGGAAACCGAAAGCCGTCGGCGTGTTGACAACGCCAGCAAACAAAGCTGCGCTCGAAGCCCATCTCAAAACCCTGAAATAATCTTGATTATGAAAACATTTAAATACATACTTCTATTCTTCTGCGCAATTATTTCACTGGGCTATGCAGGGCCGCCACAGGATGTAAAGCCACGTGAATTCACCGTTGATGGAATTAAGGTGATCTTCAAACCCTCCATTAAAGAAATCATCAGTGTACGGTTTTTCATCAAGGGGGGCACGGCGAACTACACCAAAGAACTGGAAGGCATAGAAGACCTGACTTTGGCGCTGGCAACGCAAGGTGGGACTAAAGGTCAAACCAAAACAGAGTTTGCTACGGCACTCGAAAAAATCGGAACCACGATCGGATCAAACACTGACCTTGACTATAGCAACATCAGCATGTCATGCGTGAAGTCGTTTTGGGATCCGTCGTGGAAACTCTTCGCCGACGCCATTACCAGTCCTCGTTTCGACGAGAATGAGTTCGCGATCATAAAAGGCCAGGCGATTTCAGCTGCGAAAGAGGCCGAGTCTGATCCTGATGAATACCTAAAGGCCAAATCGCTTCAGAATACGTTCGCCAACGGTAACTATTCAAAGGTGGCTACGGGAACGGTGCAGAGCCTGGAAAAGATCTCTTTGCAACAGGTCATTGCGCATTACAATGCCATCCTGGGAAAACAGAACTGCTTTTTAGTTGTTGTGGGCAACATGAGTGAAGCGGACGTAAAACAAAAGGTAAGCAGCGCGTTTGCAAAGTTGGGCCAAGGAAAAGCGTCTACACCCGAACGCCGGTTTGAATTTAAACCTGCAGCCAACATCGAAAATCGTGATATCGCCACGAATTATATCAGGGGAACGATGAATGCTCCCGCCGTGAATGAAAAAGATGGAGTTCCTATGATGCTGGCTATGGCGATTATGAGAAACCGCTTTTTTTTGGAACTCCGGACAAAGCGAAGTTTATCCTATGCACCGTCCGCGTTTTACGCGACGAGTGCGGTGAAAAATCCGTATGTGGTGTTCTACATTTCGTCTACCGATCCCAAACAAAGTCTGCAGGTCATGATTGACGAGATCAACAAAGTAAAAAATCAGGGGTTTAGCGAGAAAGAACTAAAGGACATGAAGGAGTCCTACCTGACGGACTACTTTCTAAAGTTGGAGACGAATGATTCTCAAAGTGCGGCACTCGGCGCTTCGGAAATTGCGGGCGACTGGCGTAAGGCAGAAACGTTTATGACGGACGTGGATAAAGCCACGATCGGAGACCTGAATGCAGTATTCAAAAAATATTCAAGCTCCATAAACTGGACTTACCTCGGAAAGGAGAGCGCCGTAAGCAAGGATGATTTCAAGCAACCTCAGATGCTACCGGCAGGCGACAAGGTGTCGCCTAAGAAGTAGCAATGGTTCGGAGGGAATAGTGGCAAATTTAATAAGAGATGCCACTGTCTTTCGTACATTCCAAATCAGCATACGAGTCGAAAAGGAGGGGTTTCGGCTTTGGTGAACGGTTGATCTCAAGTCGATTTTGTATATTCATGGATACAATATCCTTACCTTATGGAATACGTAAAATTAGTTTTGGGACTCATCCTGCTTCCAATTTTTAGTTTGCTTCTGATTCGCAATGGAAAGAGAGTTGGCGTCATGCATTCTCTGATGAGAGTCGATACACTACTCGGCATTGCAGCGGGCGCCTACTTAATTATAAATTCAATAGTAATTTTGACTTCCTGATTATTGACCTCTTAATTTCGGGAGTTGTATTTGAAACCACTACCTGAAGAAGCTCCCAATCGAAATAGCCAGTATCAAAGACTCCTCCTTCGATGAGCCAGCGCTAATGTTAAATGAAAACTGTTCCCTGAACGGCGTAACATAAAATCCCCCGCCGTATCCATAGTGCCAAAGATCATCCCCTTCCGCATCGGAATCAGCCCATACGCGTCCAATGTCATAGAATCCACGAACCCCAATCTTTAACGGTATCAACGTATGGGTCTGCACAATTTGCCATCGCAGCTCCGAATTCAGATAAGCTTTAGACTCGCCAGTGAAGCGATTTCTCTTGTAACCATGGAGATTCTCCATTTGTCCCAGTGAAAAAAGCTTGTAAAAAGGAATTTGACCACCCGTTGTTCCGCCTCCTACCTTCAAACCAACGGTGAAAGGATTTCTATTGTACGTGGAGAAGTAGTTTTCCATCTCGAGCTCACTGATCGAGGCAATATCGCCCTTCACAGAAGACACGTGCCCGGCGGATTGATTGAACAACAATCGAAACCCATGTTCAGGTAAGGCGGAACGATCCCTGAAGTCCAGGTCGACCAAAGCATTGAGAAAGTACAGGCTTACCTTTTCTGCCCCCAATACGTCGGGATGATCACCGAGATAACTGTTCTCACGCTTAATGCCTTCCGCGAGTTCATAGCTGGCCGTTAATGCCAGCACGCTACGGGTCCACACAGTGCGGGTAAGCCCGGCCGTCACTGACATCATATCATATTGGGTGCGGTAATAGTTGGAGGACTCGCCGTTATCCTTTTGTGTGTTGTTACCAACACCGAAGAAATAGTTATAGTCCAGCGGACGCGACACAATGAATTGAGATACGCCATCCCATTTACCGACGAGGTATCTCAACTGGTTGGCATAGGCAACTTCAAAGTTCCCTTGTGCCGTGACCGAACCCTTGACGCGATGCCTCGTGCTGTAGTCCGGCTTGCCAAAGCGTTGTCGGGTAAAAGTCACACCGCCGGTCAGCGAAACGCCAGTAAAAGGGTTATATCCTACCAGTGCTATAGGGAGGTACGTATTGTACTTGAATGCACTCCGGTCGTAGTGATAAAAGGACTCGTCTTTCGGCACAACCATTCTTCCTTCCGTGCCCAGCGCAGCGTTTGTGTTGGAAGGCGTATCGTAAACCAGCGTTTTCGCAGATCCCTTTTCTACTGCGGACCGATCCGATATGCGATCATCACCATAATCCCCTATAACACGCACGAGAATGGACTGGTCGGTTTTGCCTTCAATTTCAAAAACATCGTCGCCCTGCAATCCAAAGAGCCGGATCTCTTTTGTCTCTCGCGGATAAAACGTACGCCGATAATAGACAATTGAAGTATCCGGCGTCTGATCTTTGTTCAGGTCTGTCACGGTTACGGTAACCGTACCGTTGGCGTTCCTCACCACAAGAAAATATTCGCGTTTGTTGGAACCCGTAACATCGACCTCCTGTGCCAGCATGTCGTAATACGCACCAGCATAATACGGGAGGTCTTTGATGCGCATTTTAAGTTTCGCCTCGATCTCCTTCCCGTCCGGTTCGTATATCTCGGAGGGCATTCTCCGCACGCCTTCTTCGATATCTTTCTCTGTGATGGACGATTGGACGAATGTGGCGGCCTTTATCCATTCTTCGCGGGTGACGTCACGGGCGGCGAAGCGATCAAGGTGACGTGCCTGCCACATCAGGCTTCGAAGTCCTTTGATGCGCACATCAAAATTCTCTCCGTTCGGCATTGCCCACTCGCGATCGCCAAGCCATGGAATAATCCCATCCCATCGCGAGAAGGCATGATCGCGATCGCGCGGTATGGGCCTGAAAAGTTCTCCTTTGTCGGTTTTGTATCCAGCCCATTTCCAGTTGTCTTCGTGTTTACTCCAGTCACCAATCCAGATGTCGAACATCCTGGCTCTGACAAACTCCACAGTATTGATCCGGTTATCGTGATCGCGGTAGATTTTCTCAAACATCTTGAAGCTCTTCTCAATATCCTTCGCACCCGCGAAAACATTTCCGGCATCAATCTTATCGGTCGGCCTTTCCTCAAGCATTCCGAACAAATGTGCATACTGAGTCCGAAAACTTCCCAATGCATCGTTGTCTGGCAATACATAGAGGGATGGGGATGCGTGGAGAATACCGAGCTTGTCCAGCCAGTAGGACACGGCCATAGCGGCGTATGGCTGTTGCGTGGACGTCTGATCCTTTAGCACCTCCGAGATCAGCGTGCCCCTGAGTTCCAGAGGAAGTGCCTTTGACGGATCTTTGTTGACGGATCTAAACACATACTCCTTTCCATCTTTGCCCGATAGCTTCAGCGAAGTCGTCTGACGTCCGCCACCTTTGCCCTCCACCTGCAGGCCGCGGTGCGTGGTATCCATATCCAGAAACGGAACGTTAACAGGCGTTGTCCATGATACGCGATAGTGCCTGCCCAGCCAATGTTGCTTGAAGTCGCTACTGGCATATTCCGATCCCGCTATGGCCTGTGTGGTGGTGGTTTTATCACCGCTATCCGTTTTTGAGGCGGCAGCGGCTGTGCCACGGCAAGGTTTATAAACGGTATTGATGGGCACTTTCGCCGCTGGCGAACACGATGAATAAAAGAGTACACCCTTTTGCTCCATTGCATATTGACCGTTTTCCAGCGCTATGAATTGATAGCTGACCTCGCCGCTTACATGATAGGTAAGCTCGATAACACCAGGAGACGCAGACCGCATGAGCGTGCTCTTTGTACGCGCAACGTACCGACCAGACGCCAGCGCGCCGCTGTTGATCTGGTAGTTGTCACCGGCCTTGATAACAAACTGATTTTCTTCATGGCCGGAAGCCAGGATGAGGGAAGAATAATTGCGCAGCACATTGTCTAGCTTATACCTCAACGCGCTAAAATTCGCATTATTGAGGTCACGTGACGTTCCAACATTCTGATGAAAGCCCACCCGGGCACTGCCTAAAACAGGGGGGAATAAATAGGCAGAAACCGGGAAGCGCCCGCCATAACTTCCGACGGAAATGAGCGGAAAGTGTGACAGCAACAAAACGTTTTGGTTGTCAGTGTTGTCAAGAATCCCTTCCAGCTCCTCTATGAAAATGTCGGTATCGGCCAGGGGACAGACGGCACTTAAAGGTGTGGGCTTTTCGTAGGGATGATTCCACCATTGCGAATTGATCACCACCACTTCGAGCTGCGGAGAAAACGACATTGTCCATGGTCCGGGACAACCCTGTTCCAGGAAGACGTGAAAGCGGTCGTGCTTCCGGCTTGTTAAAATCTTGTCGAGGGCCTGGATCCGCTTCCAGCCGTCCTTTCCAGAGTTATTCCAATCGAGGTCGCCCTGGTTTATGAGGACTTGGAGATTTGGAAAACGATTCAGCAGTTCGAACACGGATGACTGCCATAACGCAATCATTTCTCCGGAATAGGCGGGCGGAAAAATATCGCCGTTCAAAACCCACAACACAGGTCCCTTTTCCGCCGAAAGATAGTTGTCCATATCCCGGAACAGCTGCTGTGTATTGGTCAGCAGGGCTGTATTACCCGAGAGCACCACTTTGACATCTTGTGCTATGCCAAGATGAGCACAGATAGTAATCAGAGCACAAAAAACGGATATGGCGGGGTACCAACGCATAACCAGAAACTTGGTATGCTAATTTAGGTTTTCGTAACACCAAATTAAAGTGCATAACCACTTCCTTTCTTGGTCACTCAGCTTCCCACAAACGTTGTCGCCGACCCTCCTGCCATATCGTGGACGATTTCAACAGAGAGGTTCTTGCAATTGAGATCGATATATCACTATGGTATATGATGTCTCCGTAAGTTTGTAGCCATACAGCTTCTGCTATGCTACAAGCGGTCTCCTCAGTCGAAACCATCCCGTAAGTTAGCGGATCTCGAAAGACAATTGTTGAAGAATGTTTCGGATAGATCCAATAGACTGTAAGCGCGATCATTATTGTAGCGGCCAAACCCGGTCGACTCTGGATCGCTTGGCAGTTTGATTGAGAGTAGGATAGCCGTCCCCCATTGCTAACCTAATCGCCAGGCATCACCGCCAGCGACTTGGCAAGGCCGACGCGTCAGTTGACTCCTCCATTCAGCCATTGCACCTTTTGATACACCGTGGCCGCATCGGTGTGATCAACCAGGTCGAAGGTCGTGTTCGTGTAGTTCTGGAAGTTGGCATCCGTGGCTGCTTCGAAAATTCGTGGTGTAGTTGGTGGCAGTCTGTGTTTTTGTCGTGAAGGTCACCCGTACATTTGCTCAAATGATCTTTGATGATACTCCCAACCTGCTCCATCCGGAAGCACGCGGCCCTCACTCTGCTGCAAGAGCTTAAGTACGTTGTTCTCGTACACCATCTCATCCATGTAATCCGTTGTCTTCACCAGTGTTGTAATACATTACTTTTGTCTCGCGACTAGTGCAGGCGAAGGCAGTAACCGATATGGCCCAGCTTAACAATCTCATTTGTGGAGATACGATTTCATGATTTCTACTTTAACGGTGTCTTTTGTTTTTTATTAATGGTAATGCTTCTCGTCTCACTGAATGGAGGTCCTATTCCACCGTGGCTGGCACATTTAATGACGTCCACTCCATACCAATATTACAGAGTAGTAATTCGTCCGTTCCTGAGGGGAGTTCAATTTCAAAATTTCCATCTATGTCCGTAGTGTTCAAGGCGAATGGTGTTGGGGTTTTTTATAAACACTGCGGTACTGTTCCCAATTTGTAACTCATTAACAACTTTCCATATAATCTTTCTAAGATGTCGTTAGAAACACATGGAATCGGCAAAAGCGTCAACCGAACATTAATAGCCTCGTAATTTCTTGTGGTGACTAGCACACATCATTCCGGGACCTTTCCATCGCTAGGGTAACCGTGCCAATTTCGGGGTGCTTCTTGCTCCGAGAACGCAGATTGATTTAATATCGTTCTTGCTTCAAAGGCGCGCGATCGAATTTCACGGACTTGATAACTGCATTTCCTTTACATAATAGCGACAATCAAGTCCTTCGTTGCTTGCCAGTGACCGTTTACGTATGCTAATCGTCCATTTACATGAAGTCCCGAAATCGGAAAGGCCATTTTAATATTTGCTGTGTCTCCTTTGATTCGAATCTTAAAAAAGGTGTAGCAAACACTCTTTGCATTTGAAGGGTCATCTAGTTTTTGTACGAAAATTACCGGATGTCCCTGTTGCTCGATTCTAAGCGAATCATCTTTCAGTTCAAATTCATAAATACGGCCGTAGAATTTCTTATGCTCGTTCCGAAGCAAGTTAACTTTCGAATACTCAATTACTTTAGGCATATTCAAAACATCGGTAATTAGTAACTTTGCTTTTTCCGATAACAGTGCCTTTCCCTCCGCTTGAGGATTTGAAAATTGCATGTGCCTAAAAGCGACATGACATTGCTCGTGGTAATGCGCGTATGCACTCACCATAGTAATTGAAAATATAAGTATTCTGTGCATGGGATTTGTTTAAATATTTTGGTAAAAGAATCACTAGTGTGCACCTCCGAACGTTTTTGCTCGTTTTCTATCTGCATCTCCCTCCTTAGATTTGTTTGACTGCTGCGACGGTGTGGATGTTTCTGCCGCATCGCCTCCACCCCCAACATTTGGAAAAACATACTGACCTGATCGCCCGGCATGACCGCCAGCGATTTGGCAAGGCCGACGCGTCCGTTAACTCCTCCGTTCAACCATTGCACCTTTTGATGTACCGTGGCCGCATCGGTGTGATCGACCAGATCGAAGGTCGTGTTACTGTAGTTCTGAAAGTTAGCATCCGTGGCCGCTTCGAAATTGGTAGTGTAGATTGTAGCGGTTTGCGTTTTAGCTGTGAAAGTGACGCGTACATTGCCCAGGTGATCTTTGATGAAGTACTGATACTCCCAACCTGCTCCATCGGGAAGCACCCGCCCCTCACCTTGTTGCAAGAGCTTAAGCACGTTGTTCTCGTACACCATTTCGCCAATAATCAGTCGTCTTCACCAGGGTACCGCTCGTGTTGTATACCTCGTGAGCGAGTTTTCTACCCGCCGCATCATAAAGATACTTCACTTTTTCGTTCGCTCCTTTCCTGATCTCTTCCGGCAGATTTAAATAATTGTGCGGTTGCTGCTGTTCCCGAAAGGGTGTTGTGATAACCCAATTCCATACCGAAGTAATCCGCCATGGCGTCCCCCGCGGCCACCGGAGCAACGTCCGCTTCGTTGATCTTCACCAGCCAACCGCGGATGTTGTATCGATAGTCCACGGATTGCTTATAAGTCGTACCGCCGTCCGTGCTGTGCAGTTTTTTATCTACCGGTTGTCCCAGTTCGTTGTATTCATTCTTTGCGATCATGATGTCGCCCGTGCCGTTGATAGCGCTCGTGGCATTGTGCTTGGTCCAGAGCAGACGGCCCGGCGCGTCGTAGTGAGGGTTCTCCAGGACGTACTTCGTATCACTATTGACGACGTATATACGCCGCGTGTAAACCACTTTGCCTAAGAAATCAACGATGTTGGAAACGGTCAAGCAAAGGGAAACCTAGCCATCAAACGGACTGGCGGAAAGGCGTTTTTTCTTATCAGAGTAGCGCAAGTTAACTCCTCCGAATTATCCATAAGATTTCACAATCATCAACTAGTAATAATCACATTCTGCCCATCCAAGCTGAAATTAATTGCGTACTCTTATGCTTCATTTGCCAAGAACCGTAAGTTTATTCTTGGACTACGATATCCAACGTCATGATCCGTTCAAATCCGCCACCCAAATCGACCTCATATTTTCCGCTGGTAGAAATTCTCACGTTTTTGCTAGCTGTAGCCCTCACAATCGTGGCGTTAAGGCTAGCTGGACGGAACTCTTGGTTGGCCTTATTAGGTACGCTTATGTTATACTCTATCATAATGAAGGACGCTTGTTATATCAAACTGGGGCCTACCACTTTACTCATTTGGTCATTCAACCCGTTTATTGGCAAGCACAGTATTCCATGGGCATCGTTAAATAAGATATCATCCCATGAAACAGTAGATGATGAATCATATGA
>DATHKA010000461.1:0-2132 GCA_035489615.1 Chryseolinea sp. | reverse complement strand
AATGGGTCGGCATTGATGGCGCTCCAACCACGTTTACGTTCAGCGCCGATGCGCCTATCCGAAATCAAAAGATGGCGCTGGGGGTGAATCTCGTGCAGGACAAAATCGGGATATCCAATAACCTCATGCTGAACCTGATTTATGCCTATCATATCCGCTTTGCGAACGATGGCAAGCTATCGCTTGGGCTACAGGCCGGCATCAATCAATTCAAGGCGGACTACAGTTCCGTCGAGACTTCACTGACACCAGGTCAGATCGACGATGCTTTTGGATATTCGACGACGTCTATTTTTCCCAACTTTGGGTTTGGCGCTTATTACTATACTGGAAAGTTCTTTGTCGGGGCAGGCGTTCCGAAGATGATCAAAAACAATCTTTCAGGTACAAACAGTCCGACGCTCGACTTTACGAGCTATCCCAATCGTCAGAATCGTCACTTGTTCGTTACGACCGGTTATACCTTTGATTTAAACCCGGAGTGGGCGCTTAAACCGTCCATGATGCTTAAAGGCGTTCATGGTGCACCACTTGAACTCGATGTGAACCTGATGACGTGGTGGAAGGAAATGTTGGGGGTAGGACTCTCATATCGCACAGCCGATGCAGTCGTTGCCATGGTGCAGTTGCAGGTAAAGGACGAGCTTCAATTCGGCTATGCGTACGACATGACGATCTCACAGTTCGCCGGATCGAATTCCGGAAGCCATGAACTCATGCTGCGTTATGAGCCGTTTGCCAAAGAGGCAAAGAAGAAGCAGGCGCAGGTATCCCGCAGGAAGACCTCTTACAACAAACCGAACAAGCGCCAGTATCAGAAGAAGCGAACATCGAAGTATAAGAGACCGAAGAGCAGGTAAGGATAACTTGGGTATTTGTGTCTAAACGGCTCAGGCAAAAGCAGACGACGAGTGACAACAAAAGGGTAGATTGCCGGTCCCACGTTGTGGTTAGCGGAACGTCGCCGGGAAACGGTGAACGTGGCCTTAAATTCCGTTGAATAACTGTACCGACTCCAGATAGTCCGGTTGCATCACATTCCATCCCAAGCGTGTTCTGATTTCTTCGCTATAAGCCTGCATGCCGGGGTTTTCGCCGTGTACCGTGAACGTTATCTTCGGTTTGTTC
Source organism: Chryseolinea sp. (assembly GCA_035489615.1). Taxonomy (GTDB): domain Bacteria; phylum Bacteroidota; class Bacteroidia; order Cytophagales; family Cyclobacteriaceae; genus Chryseolinea. Next base: position 1,004 of record DATHKA010000461.1, on the reverse strand, counting down.
TCAAATCCACCCATCCACTCGAACAACTCGCCGCGATCGGCGTGCCCGGAGAACGCGCTTATGTTCTCTATGTGACAACGCACAGGCACTTCTTCACCAAAGATTCTGATAGTCGCCTTGCCATCTACCAGGTCACGACCGCGCGTGCCTTCAGCCTGGTAGCCGGCAATGAGCAGCGTATCCTGTGGATTGCGCAAGCGATGATACATATGATGTAACACGCGGCCGCCCGTCATCATGCCACTCGAGGAAATGATGATCGCATTGGTCTTGATATCATTGAGTGCTTTGGAGTGTTTCGAAGTCTTCACAAAGACCATCAGGTTGGTTTCCAGCTGCCGCGCAAATTCGGTGCGATTGAACACCGCGCTGTGATAGGCCGGATGCCGGTAATATAAGTAGGTGGCAGATGTAGCCATCGGACTATCGACATACACCGGCACGTCGGGTATCAGGTCGCGTTCCATCAGGTCATGAAAATGATACAGGAGCGTTTGTGTTCGCCCTACCGCAAAGGCAGGAATGAGCAGCACGCCGCCGTTGCCAAACGTATGGCGCACCATGCGGGCCAGCTCTGCCGCCGGATCGACAGCCTTATTGTCTTTATGACCATAAGTGGATTCAATGAACAGCACATCGGCGTGTTTGATGTGCGCGCGGGGAGGGAGTATGGCATCTCCGTCACGTCCCAGGTCGCCGGAGAACACAATTGTTTTTTGCTGTGTATCGCCCTTGATAAACATTTCGGTGATGGCCGCACCCAGCATGTGTCCGGCGGCGTGAAATTTGATCGATACGCGGTCGTGCAACGGTATCTCTACCTCAAAGTCAAATTTCTTCACCAGTGGAAAAACGCGTTGCGCGTCTGCCGTGTAGTACAGTGGTTCAGGATGGCTATGTCTCGAGTATCCCTTAGACGCGGCATACAACGCTTCTTCTTCCTGCAATTTAGCTGAATCCAGCAGCAATAATTCAAGGAGGTCAGCTGTCGGTTTGGTGCAATA
>DATHKA010000460.1:0-4728 GCA_035489615.1 Chryseolinea sp. | reverse complement strand
CCCAAGGATGATGATCAGGTGGTTAATCATGAATGCGCGCTGATTGTTCTTAATGACCATCAGGCTGCCCATCACGATGAGCACAATGATCGATACGGGTATCTCGGTCGTGGTAAATATCTCAGGTGAGTTGCCATACCCCAGCGACTTCCAGACTTCCGCCGAGAAGTTGTCGCGAAAATCGCGAAACACCGTGAGCAGTATGTAAGAAAGCGTGAAGAAGATAATTCCCGGAAGGAAGGTGACGACAAACTTTCGGCGATCGGCCGCGTTCATGGGTTGCCGCTTGGTACGCAGGGCTTCATCCAACGGGGTGGGCGGCGGCACCTTGTCGAGAAAGTACAGGAACACCAGCAGCGGAAGAGTAAACACGCAGGCGGTCGCGAAGGGCATCCAGGTTTCGGACACGCCCCAGTCACGCATGATGAATCCTCCGACGGATTTGGCCAAACCGGCTGAGAAGATAAAGCTTACTGACAATCCTGCGCCTAGCACCTCCGTGAAGCGACGTCCCTCGAGGTATCCAAACACCATTCCCCACACGAGGCCCAACGGAAATCCATTCGTGAAAAGGAAAACAATGTTGTAAGGCGCGGGAACAAGCCCGAACAGCAGCCAGGAGAGGCCAGCTATAGAGACGGTGAGCAGAATACCCACCGCGCGCGAAGTCGCCTTGAGTTCTGAGATCACTTTAATACCCACGAACTTCGCAGCGGCGTAGCCGATCACCTGAAAGGTGACCAGCCAGACTTTGTAACTGATGCCGAGATATTCAATTCCTTCGAACGTTGCAACGGCAAACGTTTTGCGAAAAGCGTAGACGCTGGTATATAACGAAAATGCCATCACCGTGGTGAAAAGAGCAAACCAGAAGGAGTTGGTGTTTTCGAGCCACGTGGTGATGGGTGACTTATGCGTTGATGCCATGCGGATGAAATGAAACAGGCTGCCATTTGCCCTTTAGTAGAACGCTGAGATGCTTGAAACCGATGTCCAGGAGGAGGCGCGCGGTGTCGTTGAATTGATTGGTAATGTCGGAAGGATGGTGTGCGTCTGAACTCAACGTAATGGGTATGCGTTTTGCATGCAGGCGTTCAAGTATCCAGGGGCTTGGATAAGGAGTCGTGGACTTCTTTTGATATAGACCCCGTGTATTCACCTCGACGATTGCACTGCTTTCTGCAATTGCGTCGAGGGTACGATCGATTTCATCCACATACCAGGCATCACTTTCCAAATAGAATTTGTTATCGATATTCTGAATCTTTATTTTGTCGAGGTGGCCAATCACATCAGGAACGGAGGTCTGCACCATTTGCCGGGTAAGTGCGTAGTAACGTTTAATTACAGCGCGAATATCACCCTGGAAGATCTTGTCCAGGCCTTCCAGGAACAGCGTATGCAAGCCATCGATTTCCCAGGGCCGACCATCGGCAAATGCATCAACGAAGTGCACGGAGCCGATCGTATAGTCCAACCGTGGGGCAAAATCACCGGGTGAAATAATATCGGGAATAAAGTCGATCTCCAGCCCTTTGTACAGCTCAATTTCAGTTGTGGATCGCTGAAGCAACTCCACTTCTTTAAGATAGTCTTCGAGTCGGCCGGCTTTCATGCACCAAACACAATCGAAGGGAACGGGTGCATGCGATGAAAATCCTACGGCCGGCATACCCTGTTCCTTGGCCGCGGCTACGTACTCCGGAAGTGTCCCCTTGCCATCGCAGTACTGACTGTGCATATGAAAGTTTACCCACATGAATGCTGGAAAGTTGACTGGTTAAGGTTGCAATAAAAAGGCGAAAACGCAACCTTAATAATTTGGTAATGGCGGGACAAGGGTCAGCCCGATGCATTCGATATAAACTTGTACGTCAGGAAAGGAATATGACATCGATTATTTAAATAGTTTTAATCTTTGATTTGAATCGCATATGGATCGGTCGGTAGACATCGCCATCGTAGGTGGCGGCATTGTTGGACTCGCGCATGCCTACATGGCCCTGCGAAAGGGCTACCGCGTAGTGTTATTTGAGCGAGAACAGTTCGCTGTGGGTGCGTCTGTTCGAAACTTCGGTCTGCTGTGGCCCATTGGCCAGGAGCCGGGTGTTATGCTCGACCGGGCCATGCGCAGCAGACAGCACTGGCAGGACCTGGCAACGGGTGCGGGTTTCTGGCTGCAGAACAACCGATCATTGCATCTGGCATACCACGAAGACGAGTGGCGCGTGTTGGAAGAATTTGTGCAGCTGTACAAAGGTGAGTCGTATGACTGTTCCTTGTTGCCCGCCTCGAAGATCCGGGCGGTTTCTCCTGTCGTGAAGACCGAAGGATTGATCGGTGGTTTGTTGAGCGAAACGGAATCGACTGTGTACGCCCGCGAAGCGATCAGAAGCATACCCCATTATCTCGTCGAAAAGTACGGGCTCATTCTCAAGTTTGGGCACGTGGTGACAGAGATTGCGTTACCAACGGTGAAGACAGCGCGGGAGACCTGGAAGGCACAGCGCGTGTTCGTCTGCGGTGGTGCCGACTTCGAAACGCTGTATCCAACATACTTTGATCAGCTTCCGATTACCAAATGTAAATTACAAATGTTGAAGGCGGTCCCCGAACGACCGGTGAGCATAGGCCCAACGTTATGTGCAGGTCTAACACTGAGACATTACTCAGCCTTTTCGAAATGTAAGTCCTTGCCTGATCTCGATAAGCGCTATGATGCGTTGTCGGAAACTTACAAGCACCATGGAATTCACGTCTTGCTGGGTCAGAATGCGGCGGGCGAGCTGATCATCGGCGACTCGCATCACTATGGCCTTACCGTTGAGCCCTTCGATCTTGAGCTGGTCACGGATGCCATATTGGAGTACTTGTCGACCTTCACCGAGCTGGGAAAACTGAAGATAACGGAACGATGGAATGGTGTTTATCCCAAGCTGCCCGGAGCCACCGAGCTGGTGCTGCATCCGGAAGAGAACGTCACGGTGGTGACCTGCCTGAGTGGCGCAGGCATGACGCTTAGCTTTGGACTTGCGGAAGAGCACTTCGCGCATTAGCGTGGTCCAACGATCGTGCCTGTACTTTTAACAACGGCCGCTTACCGGGTGTTGCCGTTGCCAGGCTGGCGCGCTATATTCCGGTCATCATGAAGAAACGGATCATATTTTTTGCGTCGTTCGTGGTATTTGCCTTGGCCAAGGCGCAACAGCCGGTAAGCGAAACACCCCAATCGAAGGCCAGAAAGGCATTGGCAGGATTGTCACTCGATCGCAAGGTAGCGCAAATGATCTGCACCGAGATATCCGGTGATGCCACGGCTGATGATCCCCGCATAAAACAATGGATAGGCCTTGTAAAAGATCAAGGCATAGGCGGATTCGTGATTTATGGCGGCTCGGTGAAAAGTGCAGCAGCGCTCATCAACAAGCTACAGGCAGCGTCAGCCATACCGATTCTGATTTCGACCGACTTCGAGGGCGGAGCGGGACAGCAATTTAAAGGCGCCAGCGAATTTCCACCGAACATGGCTTTCGCCGCTACCCGGGATGAAAACCTCATGCGTCGCGCTGCACAGATCATGGCCAGGGAAGGAAAGGCAATCGGTATCCATTTATCTTATACGCCCGTTGTTGATGTAACGGTGTCTCCCGACAATCCGCAAGAGAGCGGTCGATCTTTCGGAGGAGATATAGCTCTCATGAACACGATGTTGAAAGCATACGTAGCAGCCTATCACCAGGAGGGTATGATGGTAACAGCGAAGCACTTTCCGGGACGGGGAGATATGAAAGGAGGTCCCGCTTATCCGTCTTTTACCACGCTTAATAAGGAGATGGCCCAGCTGGAGAAACAGGAATTTCTGGCATTTAGCCATGCCGTTGCGGCGGGCGTCGATTTTGTGATGACTGAGCATATTGCCATTCCGTCAATTACCGGGAGCATGGAACCCGCAAGCGTCGAACCGAAACTCGTGAAGGGCATACTGCGCGACAAGCTGAAGTTTAGGGGCATTGTTACGACCGATGATCTCTGGTATGATCACGTCGTGTCGCGTTATGGCCAGGATGAGGTGGCCGTGCTGGCGATCGAGGCCGGTCATGATGTGGTACTGAAACCAAAGAATCCTCTGACAGCCATCCGGGCAATCGTGGAGGCCGTAAAACGCGGACGAATTGCGTCTGCGCAAATCGACTCCTCTGTTTATAAACTCTTGTTAAAGAAGTATACCCTTGCGGATCGCAAGGCGGCGGATGTTGAACAAATTCAAACGGTGGTTGGTACCTCTGATCATCTCAAACTAGTTCAGGAAGTCGCCGATCGTTCAATAACCATGTTGCGTAACAATGGAGTGCTTCCATTGAAATCGGTAGATCAGTCGAAGGTCATCCACATTACCGTTCAGAAAACCGCCGATCAGCCCAATGTTAACCAATTGAAAAAAACACTGGATGGCGCATTCAAGGGGATTGCGCATTTCAGCATTGTTCCCGACCAGGACAAAAAAATCTATGGCGACCTGTTGAAGGCCGCTGCCAGCGCCGATGTGGTGCTCGTGTCACTGTTTGTACAGCGAGACCGACATGGGGATGCGGCGCCACTCTCACGCGAGGTAGCTTCGTTGTTGGATGGCATGTCATCCACTATTCCCGGCAAGGTCGTCGTGATGTCATTTGGAAATCCCTATCTGATCAATAAGTTGCCCAAGGTACCTTCGTTTCTGGTCGGCTA
>DATHKA010000459.1:0-13265 GCA_035489615.1 Chryseolinea sp. | reverse complement strand
CCACCAGAGAGGAGTTTGTGTGTCGTCAGGTCCGCCAAGGAGATCCTTGGCAGCTTCAACGGCCGGGCCGTTGTTTTGCGTCTCCGATACGAGGAACGGGATGCGGCGAAGCCATTGTGTGGAAGGATCCGTAATAAGCGGATTTCCAGAGTTGGCAACGGGATACAACTTAACCTTGTGGTTTCGCCGGTAGTCAGCCCAACCTTCATAGCCGTCGGGGAACAGGGCGATCCACTTTTGGGTGGCAATCTGCTCTTCCTGAACAGCCGCAGTTGCACCCCACGCAACTGGTATGTTTGTCATAGGCGGAGTGTTCAGCGCATCGCCAGGAGCAATTGGCAAACTCGTACCCGTCACGTATGCACTCGCATCGCCGACGCCCCACTGTAAGAAGGAGTGCTTGATCCCGTCTTCGTAGTATTGCTTGGGCGTTCCTCCTCCCATGTTCCAGCCTTTCATCGCGCCTTCTGCGCGGAGGAAGTAAGCTTCTGCGGTGGTCATTACGTTTTGCCTGGTTTCAAGAGGACTTGCTACGCCACCGGCTAATTCCAGTGTGGTCGGCGTCCACCGAGGTCCTTGCTGAGAATTGTTAGCGGGCAGGTTAAGCGGAATATTCATCTGGCTTGCGGTTAAGCCATTTCGAACACCATGCCATTCAAGCGGTACAGCGGGATTTGCCTTATTGGCGTCGGAGCTCGCTTTGGTAGGCATGTAATACTCCATCATGCGAGGATCATTGTAGCCCTTCAAAACAGATTCCATCGAAGCGCTCATCCGGAATTCATTCCACTGCATAATTGCCAGGCCATTCCCGTCGTCGCCCTTAACGCTTCGATCGATCAGCGCATCGTCGTCGGGGCTGGTGGTGAACACACCAGCAGCAACTGCGGCTTCGGCTTCTGACTTCGCGCGGTTGGCATCGACGTTCGATATTCGCATCGCGAGACGCAAGCGGAGTGTATTGCCAAATTTAATCCACTTGCTGATATCACCATGATAGATCAGGTCGTATGATCCGCCATAAGCGGAACTGGCTGACGTAGCCTTCAGCGTGTTGACAGCTGTTGACAGGCGATCAAAGAAGTCATTGTAAATATCAGGCTGAGCATCGTATGGCACCGTTTCTCCCGACACACCGGCTTGAGAATAAGGGATAGGCCCCCAGTAGTCCGTCACGCGGTGGAATGCAAACACCCACCAGATGTTGGCAATTGCATATTCCGGAGAAGATGGATCCATTTCTTCGAACAGTGTCTGAAGCTGCGGAACAACGTCAGTATAAATCGGGTTGAATGCTGCACCTACCCAGTTCTGGTTGATGACAAGGCGATCAGACCCGAAAGATGAAGCTGTGCAGGCAAAATACTGCGCGTATTGATCCGAGAACAGGTTCTGTGCGACCTGATAATTTCCCTGGTTGTTTGCGCCACTTGACAGAGCCTTTGAAAAGAGAAAGGGTAGCTGTGAGTCATCGAGTGAGGACAACGCCGCAGGGTTCGTGTTGATTTCCTCGAAATCGGATGTACACGAGACCATCAAGGCCGCTGCGCAAATTCCAGAAAGAAAGCGCCTATAGTGATGTTTAATAATATGTATTTTTTTCATATCGTGTGCATTAGAAGGTAAGACTGAGATTGCAACCGATGCTTCTTGTCGATGGCAACGAACCATACTGAACACCCTGATAGTTTCCATTACCCAAACTCATATCGGGGTCGATTTGAAGTTTCCGCGTTCCAAGTCCGGGGATATTCAGGATAGATGATCCGCGATAGAGCCACGCAAGGTTGCGGGCAACTAGCGAGAACCGGGCTGACTTGATAAAGAAATTCGCAGGCACGGGGATCTTGTAGCCAAGGGAAATTTCGCGGATGCGGAAGTTGGTCGCATCGTATGCAAAGAACTCTCCCACGCCATAACGCTTTCCACTTACGGAGCTTTCTCCGGCGCTCCAGAACTGCTGAGCCGTTACGTTAACGTTAACAGGATTGCCATCTTCGTCAACGCCGCCCAGGTTCCAGCCCTCTTCGCGATTAGTAGCAGTTGCCTTCGTGATACCGTTGTAGGCAAGGTTCATTTCGGTACCATCCACGATTATACCCCCGATCCTTCCGTCGACGAGCAGACGCAGAGAAACTCCCTTATAGGTGAATGTATTTGTAAGACCCAGCAGCGCCTTCGGATTGAAATTACCGATCGATCCAGACTCAAGATCTTTGGTGGCCACAGGCAAGCCTGTCGTAGGATTTACTACGAAAGAACCATTGTCGTCGCGCTGCCATTTGTACGCGAGCATTTCACCATAGCTTCCGCCCGTTCTGATAATCGGCACCGCGGAACGCGCGTTCACACCTCCCAGGTAGAATATCTGATCTGGATTGTTCGGCAGCAATTCCAGCACCTTGTTCCGGTTCAATCCCAGGTTGAATCCGAGGTCCCAGTTAAAGTCGCCATTGGTAACCGGTGTTGCATTGAGAATCAATTCAACTCCCTGGTTCTGGATGTCGCCGGCGTTCACATACTTGTTCGAGAATCCGGTAGCCACAGGCTGCGAGATGTTGAGTAATTGGTTTTCAGAGTGACTCTTGTAATACGTAAGGGTAAAACCAAAACGGTTCTCAAAGAATCTTGCATCGAGGCCGAGCTCAATACTTGAAACCAGCTCAGGCTTCAGGCCCGGAATAGCTTGTGTCGGGCTTCTTCTTATAAAGCCATTGCCTGCCCCCTGCTGATATTCGAAAGTCTGGAAGCGAAGCTGCGGTTGGCCGCCGTTACCCACCTGGGCATAGTTGGCATTGAGTTTCAGAAAGGAGATTGCTTTCGGCAATTCCACAAGGTCAGAAATGATGCCCGAGAGCCCCACCGAATAGTACGGAATGTTGTAGGGAGGAGGCAATCTGGAATCCCACTCGTTGCGGAAGGTTCCTTCGAGGAAGATACTTTCCCGCCAACCGATGCTGGCCGTGGCAAAAACAGATTGCGTTCGAACCTGGCTAATGGTAGTTTGAACCGAAGGAGCCGTAGCAAAGTTGAGGGCGAACTTGTTGTTGACGTTCAGACCGTCTGCCGTCGCGTCATCCTGTTCGAGATAGGTATCCTGAAAGATGCCCCCAGCTCTGAAGTTCACTCTGAAGTCATCACCCAATTTCTTATCTCCATGAATAGCTGCATCATACCATTGCTGGGTAATGTCGCCAGTCACCTTTTGGAAGTATCCGCCGGCCTTAGATGCCCACAGAACGGTTCCTACAGAGTTGCTATTGGTAGTCTGATCCATCGTCTTATCCAGATTGGCCCTGCCCGTTACACCCAACCAATCATTGATTTGGTAGGTTGCCGTTAGGAAGCCGATCAGGCGATCGCGATTCTCATTGAGCGAAGTTCTGTATATCATCCAGTATGGATTCTGATAGATCGACGACAATGTGGCTGGCCACGGTGTGGGTACTGGAAGTCCTACGTCGTTTGTCGCTTCGAAGTTCTTAACATCGTCGATACCGATACTGCGCGGCGTTTGGTACATGTCCATGGCAGGCGAGTTCTCTTCACCCGTGCGAGGTCTCCCGGTAATTTCCTGATGGATGTACGTTACCTTAGCATCGGTCGATATCTTGCTTGTGATTTGTGACGACATCCGCAACGTGACGTTGTGACGAACCATCTCGTTCTGAGGAACAATGCCCTTTATGACGTTGTTGGTGTAACCCAAATACGTTTGCACCTTCTCTCCACCTCCCTGCAAACCAATCGAATTGTTAAGGCTGACGCCGGTTCTGAAGAAGTCTTTGATGTTATCTGACTGAGGACTGTAAGAACGCGTTTCTCCAAGGTGGTTAGTATAAGATTGGCCGTCCATTCTTGCACCCCAGCTATCACCAACCGTGGTGCTGAGTTGTCCGTCTATACCTTGGCCGTACGTATTTTGCACGTCAGGTACCTGGAATGCCTGTTCCGCGGTAATCCCTGAGTTCAAGTTCACGGTAACCTTGTTATCCTTTGTTCCCTTCTTGGTGGTGATCAGGATTACACCGTTACCTGCCTGGCTACCATACAACGCAGCGGCTGAGGGCCCGCGAAGTACAGTGATGGACTCAACATCATCGGGGTTTACGTTCGATGCACCGTCAGAACTTTGAATGCCACCAAAGTCACTTCCGGGAATGCTTCGAGTCGAGTTGTTGATCGGCACGCCGTCGACTACGATCAGGGCGTTGTTGCTTCCCTGGATAGAACGGTTACCGCGAAGCACGATACGCGCACCGCTGCCCGGTCCACCAGAACCCTGGTTGACCTGTACGTTGGCTATCTTACCCTGAAGGCTGTTCAGGACGTTGTTTGGATCTCGTAATTCGCTGAGTTCCGACGCCTTGACAGATTGCGTAGCGTACACGAGCGTTTTCGTTTCGCGGGGTACACCAAGCGCCGTCACAACGACTTCACTCAATTGTGTGGCATCTTCTCGCAAAGCAAAATCGATGGTGGTTTGGGTTCCCACGGCGACTTCCTGTGTAGCGAAGCCAATAAATGAAGCGACTAGTACTGATGATCCATCTGTTACTGTGATGGAGTAACGACCATTTGCATCGGTCGTGGTTCCGATCGTCGAACTTTTCACGATCACCGAGACGCCCGGTAATGGTGAGCCGTCGTCTCCTGATGTTACCCTCCCTGTGATAGTTTGCGCCATGGCCGACGCACTACACAGTAAGAGCAACACAATGAGCTTTGGTAGACATTTTTTCATGTGTTGATTGGGTTTGTTAGTTTATTATTTCGTGGACATAACCTTTGCCATAAGTTTATTCCGTTACCAAGCTAACCGGCCCCAAAACTAAATGCAAGACCATTGTCCTCTAATCTACGCACACATTTTGCATGTGTGCGCAAACACACACCGACTTACACCGATTGCGCCGGGTCAGAAAACGAATGCTTAGGGTTTACACACCTACGTCATAATAACTTAAAAAAAATACTACATGAGGGTAAATTTGGACCATTGAGGGTTCGATTTTTAATCGTTTTACTAATCTGTGGGCCTGCTCAGAACCCTCAACAGCCACAAACGACCAACACAATTCAGCGCGGTTTTATCCCCGGAATCACGGGGGTCAAGTTGGCGCAATCTCGTTGCAGAAAATGCGCACAAATCGCTCGAAAACTTATTTTGGCATTGTGACAAACGGTTGCAAAGATTGATTAACGCGCATCAGCGTTTGTCAAAAGTGATGTACAACCCGCTTGCTATGCGCCTTGGAACGTTGGATCTGCACCGGCCATCACGCGCCGAACCATCACAGGATAACAGGCTTTTCAACAATGTGTATTCGTGCGTGATGCCATTGAAGTGGGATGGCATGATAGCCGGTCCGGCATACGACGCTGACATAATTGCACACTTGTTATTCTGGCCACGGGTTTGCGAGAGTCTTTGCAACGGAGAAATTTTATGGACAGCTTTTCAAGTATGATAATCGGCGCGGTGGATAAAACCAAGAACGCCGTTGTTAAAATCGATGTTTTCAAGACCATACAGGGCAAACTTCGCCCGGCAGGGTCGGGCTCAGGCTTCATCTTCTCATCTGACGGAATGATCTTCACGAACTGCCACGTTGTCGAGGGGGCAGAGAAGATCATGGTCAGCCTCCTTAATGAAAATGAGATCGAGGCCTCGCTTATAGGCAAAGATCCGGATACCGACCTGGCCATCCTCAAGATCTACACGGAGGGATATTCCGTTGCCAAATTGGGCGACGCCGCACAACTGCAAATCGGACAATTTGTGATCGCCATAGGCAATCCTTATGGCTATCAGCACACCGTCACAACGGGTGTGATAAGCGCGTTGGGCCGAACCCTCCAGACGCAATCGGGACGATTGGTCGATAACGTGATTCAAAGTGACGCGGCGCTGAATCCCGGCAACTCGGGTGGCCCTATGATTAATACTGAAGGCGAGGTGGTCGGCGTCAACACTGCCGTCATTCAAGGCGCACAGGGACTCAGTTTTTCGGTCGATATCAACACGGCGAAAGAGATTGCGCGACAGATCATCAGCAGTGGTAAAGTTTTTAAAGCCTACCTCGGACTGATGCTGCAGGAGATACAGGTAAATGCGCGCATCAGAAGTCATTACAACATGGCTAATAAACGAGGGTTATTCGTAACGCGCATTGAGCCCGACTCTCCTGCTTCAAGGTCACAGTTGCAAGAGGGCGATATCATCGTGAACTTCAATGGGAAGTCTGTAAACAGCACCCACGAATTGTTTCGCGAGTTGACGTCGCGGGATATTTTGAAGATGGTGGACGTGTCTGTGGTGAGGCACACGGAGTTGGTGCATTTTAGTGTGGCGCCGTTGGAGAGGAAGGGGTAGTGGAGGCCGATTTCTACTCAACAGCCTTGATAACGGCGAAGCCAAACGCCGGGATCGAGAAGGTGTCGCGACCGAATGTTTCCAGCGTTGGTAACTCAAGCGGCTTCTCCAATAGCTTCATTATGTTTCCGCTGCCCACGACCAGTAACTTCACCGCATCAAGGCCCTGGGGAACGGGCACTAAAAGCGCATCGGGCGTATAGTTGGCTAACACCACCGTTGTTTCACGTCCGTCGCGAAACGCCATGCCATCGAGTTTCAGCACATCGCTACTCTTGAGCGGGAGCGCAACCGACCCGCGTTGTGACAGCAAAAGGCGAAGCATCAAGTATACCGGATAGATTTGTTCGTCCCGAATATCAAAAGCAACAGGCCATGGCTGGTCCGGATGCGCCATGAGTCCCCGCCAGCCTGCCAGTTCGTAGTAGGTTACCATTCGGGCGCCACTTTCGGTAAGATACTTCAGGCTGCCGAGCGTCCATCCTGCCGCATAGAGCGATGGTTGGCGAGTGTCGACGCTGGAGGGCAGCGCGCCGGGCAGCGGACGTTCGCCCGATGTGGCATCCGGGTTCCAGCGCATTTTCAATGTAACTGGTCCCACCCGCACGTCACGGCCGTCCGAAAGGACCCGGCAAGATTCAACGACATCCCTATGCGCCACAAGGTTTTCCGTCATCGTGCGCAAGTCGCCCGCATGTGTCTGCGGGTTGACGGAAAATGACAGAAAATCCAAAGCCGAGGCCGGTGTCGGATTTCGGTTCAATTCTGTGAAGAAGGCATCGGTACCGCTGCCGATCCGTACTTTGGGAAGATGCTTTCGCAGAAAGGGCACAAAGGCATCGACCAACGCGCCATCAGCCGACCGCTTCCCTTCCACCAGCACTACCACCTGGACGATATGCGCAGCATATGCCTTCAGCGACAAGATAACTTCCTCAGGCGACGCGCTATGCTGAAACAGCATAATCTCTAAAGGCCGACCAAACTGCAACGCCTCGGGTATACGCCTGTCAATGTCCGGAAGATCCTTTATGATCACACTGACGAAATCCGGAGCGAGGGCAGTGACGTATTGACGCTGCTGCGGCGTAACGGATACATCCGACAGGGGAATACCCATGGATGGCAATTGTCTTCCGTTCAGATTCTCAATCGAAAAAGTCACGACTTCCCCACTGTTGTCCTCCTCATGAAGGTCGCCAAATACTTTCAGATGAACGGATTGCACGACACGATCGCCCTGCTTCACCTGCTTCGGAAACCCCTGGGACAACGGTGTACAATACACTTTGTGAGAAGCATCCATCCAGTTACGCTGGTCCTCCATTTCGAAAATATCCCCGGTGAATAGGATCACAGCCTGCACACCCGAGGCGGGCGACCAGGCCATCGATTGTATGTCCAGGAACGGTTGATGCGGACTGATCCGGTCTGGAAAGAATACCTCTTCCGTAGCGTTGTCCGGATGCGTGAGCCGACAGGATTGCCCACGCAGGTCCTCGGTTGGCAGCAACACGGTGAATCCCAGCCGGTTCGTTTTAAAATCGCTTTGCGCCTCTCCTTCGATGGCAAACAAAAGGGTATCGTCGGCATTGCCGGTAATGGTGCACTTCCAGGAAAACGATATGTCGTTGTGCTTGACCGACGCAGCATAGGCAACCATGAATGAATCCGCCGTGGTCTCCACCTGCTCCGAATGAATGTGCATGGGAAGCGTGTTCCAGTTTTGATCGCGCAAATAGTGATTTATCATCCGCACAACCTCGTGCTTACCACTGCGTATGTACCGAATAAACCCAGATTCATACATAACGGTAAGCCTGCCCGCTCGCAATTCAATTCCCTCTGGCAGTGGCGATAACGATCCATGGGTAAGTATTCGTGCGTCCATAATTATCCGGTAGTTGTCCAAAACTACACATTATCTCACCATAAGCGTTTCCCGAAGGCCGCTAATTGCCGACACGCCAGGTCCATCATATGCCAATTATCAATTCTCCCTGATGTTGTTCTCCACGACATATTTCTGATAGTAGAATGCGGGGATAAGAAGTAAGAGCAGCGTAGGATTCAGAATCAACCGATGTAAAAAGTTGAGGTACGGCCCATTGTACCCTGGGTGATAAACCTTCAGAATGAAATAGGGAATGAGGAAAGCCACCACTCCGAACAACTGTACATAGATTGCAAAGACGACATATTTCCGGGTAGCAAACAGGGCATAAATTAAACCAATGGCAAAGGCGTCGTTTACCAGGAACCTGATCGTTCGATTCACCAGGAAGCGGGTGATCCCCGTGCTGCCAACACCCATCACGGCTGCCACATCAACGCGCTGAAAAACAAATACCAGCAACAAGCCGAGGCAACACAAAACGCCAACCACAATTCTTTGTTTCATTGATAGCTATCACACGTTGATTCTATTTCACTCGCCCTCCCCACTATACTATTCAGTAACCTGTTGAATCTGCAGCGCATCTTTCTTTCTACACAATGCTTTTTACGACTTTCGGACGCAGGTACATTCGCACCCAAATAACCCACAATGTAAGTGTAACGACGTATAGGGCGGCCGTGAAGAAATATTTATGGAGAAAATACATGAAATCCGGTTCATTTAACGATACCCAGAACAAAACGGCTATGCGCAACAGGTTACACAAATGGATAGCCAGCAACCCGAGGGGAGCATACCACCAGAGTCGGCGATTCATCGGACCAAAAGCCAACAGGAACGCCACAAAGATGACCATCACATTGATACCATTACATCCTTCATAGATAGAAAGGATATCCCGGTTTCGATAGGCAACTTCGGTGGTGGGCTTGCGTCCATTGTCATGCGCAGAAGTAGCCCAGCCGCAGACGCCAAGGGCGACACTCGTTTGTTGTGCTACGGCCCTCGTAGCCGGATCAGGTCCGGGCTCGAATGAAGTAACGTATGCCCCATATAAAAGGCTCGCGACAAGGTAAATGCCCAGGAACTTGGCCAGGAATATAATGGTAGGCAGAAACTCGCGAATAGTGGCGGCCATAGATGGCAATTTACTTCCAATTTGGACAACGAATTTAATTAATTGTGCCTTTCACCACTAATTACAGCCGTCGGGCCTGGAGCTTGGCGCGTAGCGCGCCGCAATGTTCAATTTTTCAACTCTCACTTCTCATCGGTCTGGCCGGTACGCCAACCACTACCATTCCCGCCATAACATCCTTAAGTACCACAGCACCCATCCCTACCGTTGCGCGATCACCGATAATGACACGATTGATCACGGAAGCTCCGGACCCGACCAGCACTTCATTACCCACCACGACCTCGCCTGCAATGTTCACCCCGGGCATCAACGACGTGCAGCGTCCGATGCGCGAGTCGTGTCCGATCGTACAATTAATATTCACCAATGCATGATCACCCACGTTGATGTCGGTCGTAAGAATGCTACCGGCACCAATCACACATCCTCTGCCCAATTGTATCGACTCACGGTCCTGCAGCACGGCTGATGGATGAATGATTGCCGGATACTGAAGGTACCGGTTGTCGAGGTGCCTGGCTCTCATGGATTTGGCCACAGGATCGCCGATGGCCAGCACCACGTTCACATTACCGTCGAACCCGTGCAACACTTCCTCACCTCCCAGGACCTTCAGGCCTTTGATTTCTGTGCCCCGCCGCACCGAATCGTCGATAAAACCGATCAGGTCAAACTCCTGCGTTGCCCGAATGAGAGACAGGATCTCACGACCAAGTCCACCGGCGCCGTAAATAAGTATTTTCTCTTTCATTATGCGTGTCCGTCATTTTTCGAGGAGGTGTATCTGATTAGCCGGCCCGGGTTCCCCACCACCACGGCGTGATCAGGAACATCTTCAATAACCACCGCCCCTGCTCCCACGAGTGCCCACCTCCCGACTTTAATGCCGGGTGTCACCGTTGCCCCCGCTCCAATCAGCGTTCCTTCACCAACCGAGACACTTCCGCATAGTACCGCCCGCGGGGCGACGTGTACGAAATCACTGATAACGCAATCGTGATCGATTTGCGCACCTGTGTTGACGATGGTGTGGTTACCTAACCTGGCCAAAGCCTGAATGATTGCACCATGAAGGATCATGTTACCCACCCCAACCGTTGCGGAAGGTGAAAGCAGCACGGAATGATGGATGGCATTGGTGAAATGATGAGCCACGTGCTCGCTCGCCCGCTTGCGGGTTGCATTATCGCCTATCGCGACAATTGCCCGAGCGTGAAGATCAAACGCCGGATCATACTCGCCCCGCTGTGGGACGCCAAACATTTCGCCCGACCTGGCCGGATCAAAGAGCGCTACAACGTCAACACCACACGCCAGCAAGCAATCAAGCACCACTTGCGCATGCTGGCCTCCACCAATGAGTATCGTCTTAGTTGTTTCCATTGAATTTTTCCATCGTTACAGACGTTTCGCTGCTAATCCCTTCGGCCTTCAGCACTTTTAAAAGTGTGAGGGCTAATATTTTCAGGTCGAGCCAAAGCGATAAGTGGTCGACGTACCAAACATCATAGGCAAACCGTTGCGGCCAGAGCACGGTGTTCCGGCCATTCACCTGCGCCCAGCCGGTAATGCCGGGCTTCACGTGATGACGCCGCAGCTGTTCAGGATTGTACAACGCCAGGTACTCCACCAACAACGGTCGGGGTCCGACAAAAGACATATCGCCGGCAAGCACATTGAATAATTGCGGAAGCTCATCGAGGGAAGTCTTGCGGATGAACTTCCCGATGGCCGTCAGCCTTTCGTTGTCCGGAAGCAGGTTGTTGTGCCTGTCGCGCTCATCGGTCATCGTTTTGAACTTGATCACGGTAAAGATCGTACCATCCTTACCCGGTCGTTCCTGGCGAAACCAGATCTTGCCGCGATTTACAACATACAGGATCGCAGCCACAACAGCAATAATGGGTGACGTGATGAGCAGGAGAATCAACGCGCACGTGCGATCGAAGAGCGGCTTGATGAGGGTTTGATACAAGGGCCGTTTTTGGGGTGAATGTAATGAAAAAATTTCAGCGGGAAAGGCAGAGGGCGAAGTCAGAGAGGAGGCAAAGAAGGGAAGCGAAGGGCGCCTTCGGCGGGAGACTTTACCGCCAAGCCGCAATGACACGAAGTACCACTAAGTCTAATTTGGATTTGCCTGCAATTGGCTATTACCAGTGAATGAAAAACAACGTATGACAACAAAAGATTTCTCAGCGATCCTTAGCGCTTTTGCGGCTTGGCGGTAAAGTCTCCCGCCGAAGGCGCCCTTCGCTTCCCTTTGCTGCATTTCATTTCCCAAATTCTATCTTTACCTCAATTCTCATCAATGGATAAACCTCAAGATCCTCTCTTCCAGAACTCTACTCCTGGCCACATAGACGTGCCTGTCGCCCATACGTCCATCATTCCTATCTCTATCGATTCCAAACGTTCAAAGCGCCTGATTCGCTGGGGAGTCTTGTCATTCTTCTTCGTACAAGGCATCGGCTTCGCCTCGTGGGCGAGCCGAATTCCCGACATAAAGAAATCGCTTGCACTCAGCGACGCGGGCCTGGGCTCGGTGTTGTTTGCCCTTCCGGCCGGGTCTTTCATAGGCCTGCCCTTTGCCGGCTTTCTCGTCACCCGTTTCGGGAGCAAGATCGTGGTCACCCTAGCGGCCACGTTGTACACGCTCATGCTCGTGGCAATCGGCTTCAGCGCCACGACGTGGCAGCTCGTGATAGGGCTGATGTTGTTCGGTACCTGTGGAAACCTGGTGAACATCGGCATCAACACCCAGGCAATAGGGGTTGAAGAACTGTACAAGAAGTCCATCATGGCATCCTTCCACGGCGCGTGGAGTCTCGCCGGCTTCACGGGCGCAGCGATAGGCGGAGCCATGGTGTCAGCCCATGTTGCACCCGGATATCACTACATCGGAGTTGCCGCATTTTCGTTGCTCACGGTGGCTGTCGCACAACGCTTTCTGCTGCGCGCCAAAGTTGCCGGTGATGACCACCCGTTGTTTGCCCTCCCGGACGGTCCACTTCTCCGCCTGGGTGTTATCGGCTTTTGCGGCATGGCCTGTGAAGGCGCCATGTTCGACTGGAGCGGTGTATACTTTCAGACGGTGGTCCTTGCACCTGCCGAACTCGTTACTTTGGGATACATTGTTTTCATGTGCGCGATGGCAGCAGGAAGATTCACGGCCGACTGGCTCGTGAATCATATCGGCAGAAAGAAGATGATTCAAACGAGCGGCATATTAATAACGCTTGGGCTAAGCGCATCTATAGCATTCCCCTACCTGGTTCCTGCTACCATTGGGTTCCTGATGGTGGGCTTTGGCGTTTCGTCGGTGGTTCCGCTCATCTACAGCGCTGCGGGTAAGTCGCAGACGCTCAGTCCGGGGATGGCCCTGGCCGCGATATCGACGATCAGCTTCTTTGGGTTCCTGCTTGGGCCTCCCGTGATCGGGTTCATTGCTGAGGCAGCCAGCCTGAGGTATTCTTATGGATTGATTGCTGTGCTGGGGTTGTGTACGGTGGTGCTGGCAGGGAAGGCGAAGCTTTAAGGCACAAAGGAGGCAAAGGCACAAAGGAGGCAAAGGTTGGGAGCAAAGGGCGCCTTCGGCGGGAGACTTTACCGCGAAGCCGCAAAAACGCTAAGGACCGCTAAGAAAATTTTGGCAGGCTTTATTTAAGGATAGTGTTTTGACTTGGCTAGAAATTGTGTACGAGGCGCTTGATTCCTTCTTTAAGGAGCGGAACATTGAAGTTTATTAGCAAGCCTAGCCGCTTTTCTGCCAGCTTGAGATAACTAAGAAGTTGCGCCTCATGCACAGGGGCAATTTCATCTACTGCCTTAAGTTCGAGAATTAGTTCGTT
>DATHKA010000458.1:0-31290 GCA_035489615.1 Chryseolinea sp. | reverse complement strand
AACAAGGCCATATTTTCAGGGGAGCGTATGATCGTACCGTTGTACTCCGATGGATTTGATTGCACCCTTTTCGCGCTTACGGATGATAGCGGGAAGACCTGGACGTATAGCAATCCCGTTTTAGGTGGCGCAGGTATACAGCCCACCGTCGTGCGTGCCACGGATGGGACCCTGACTGCCTACCTCCGCGACAATGGTCCGCCACCCAATCGCATGCAACGCACCGATTCGCACGACAACGGCGTGACCTGGAGCATTGCGAAAGACGATTTATTGCCGAATCCCGGAGCGGGCTTCGACGCTGTCACTCTCCCCAAGGGCGAATGGCTGATCGTGTTCAACGACACCAAAGAGGGCCGGCACAATCTGTCGGTAGCAATTTCGGATGATGATGGAAAGTCGTGGAAATGGAAAAAAACCATCGAGAACGATATCCGTCCGGAGAAGGCGACATCCAGTCACTATCCCTCGGTTATTGTAGGAAATGACGGACGAATTCATGTTTCATACAGTTATCACCGCGATGACGTGAATCCGGGTAAGACGGTCAAATACGCAACGTTTTCAACGGACTGGGTTAAGGAAGCACACTAACGAAAGGAAGATCAATGTCGGTCATACAAACAAGTTCGGAATCTGGTAAGAAGCGAGAGGTTGCAACGGCCTGCCTGCTGGCCGCGCTTGTCTTTGGAACGGCGTGGGCCGTGCGTGGAAAATTTGGTCACGAACAAGGTGCCGCCTGGGGGGGTGCCATTGGCGCCATGGGCGTAATCCTGGTTGCTAAGCGTACCGATTGGTACAATCGCTTATTCGAGATCAGCCTCGCATCAGCCTTCGGATGGGGACTTAGCGGTATGATCAGCTACGGCGTCGTGGTAGGCTATGGGCGTGCTGATGATTTCATTAACATATTCTACGGATTGCTCATGCTGTTCGTAATTGGCAGCTTGTATGGTTTCCTTGGCGGCAGCCTATTCGCGCTTTCATTAAGCAATACGCGCGAAGATCGTGTACCCTGGGCCGTACTGATCAGCGAGATGGTTGCCTTCGGGCTGCTCACTTATGGATTCGTCATTAACCAACTGGAGTGGCTAATGACGCCGCCGCGATCGGAGCTGTGGGCTGCATGCCTGGGCGCCTGTATACCGGTTGGATGGTATGCCGTTCGCACGGGTAAACGACACGTTCTTCGTGTCGCGGTCTGGTCAGCACTGGGCGGCGGATGGGGTTTTGCTTTCGGCAACTTCCGGCAGGTGATGGCGCATGCGGTGGACTTTCCGCTGAGTCCGTGGAACATCATGGAGTATTCGATTGGCTTCTTCGGCGGACTTGGCATGTGCTACAGCACGCTCACGTCAACGTGGCCGCTACTGGACGCGAGATCATCCGGCATTCAAAAGATGCCCGCGCTGCTGGTGCTGATCCTGATTCCATTCATGGTATGGGATCAGTCATTCACCACGGAAAAGCTACAGCGTTTGATTGAGATGGGAGGTACCGAAGTCCTGATCCCGACGTTCCAGTGGCTTGCTGCCCTCGCCATAGCCCTGGTCGCGGTGCTTGTCTGGAGGCTTGCGTCAAAATATACCGTTGATTACGCAACGGTCCGAACGGTTTTTATCCTTTATCTGGGATGTTATATAGTACTCAGCTTCCTGCTAACGGGGATCTTCGTCCATCCTGCGGAACAATATCTGTACTTGCTTAATGTAGCGGTTATACTTGTCGCCTCTGCCCGCCTGTATTCGCCATTCGACGTACACGACGAACGGACATTCAGCTGGTTGGTAACGGCCATGGGCGCGGTGGTTGCGATCGCCCTGCTTACCTTTGCAGTGCTCGGTTTCAATACGAAGATGGTCGAAGCGGTAGGCCGGTTCTAGGACGTCATTGCAATAGTGGAAATTAAGAACAGGAAATAGTTTGTCGGGACAGTTTACAGCCAAAATAGATACGATTATTTATTGCTACAACTTCCTGGTGCGGTTTACTATTTGTCACTCTTTTATATTATGAATGCTGGTGAAGAAAAATCTCAAAAAACGGTAACGAATACATTTTCGTGGCCTGTGTTCGATGAAAGCGATGTTAATGTCGTGACCGAGGTAGCGCGAAGCGGCGCCTGGGGTAATCCCGACTGCAGCGGCCTCGTGGAAAAATTTGAAAAAGAATTTGCTGCGTACTGCGGTAGCCGGTTTGCCATCACCTGCGCGAATGGATCTGTTGCGCTGCGTTTGGCATTGATGGCTGCTGGTGTGCGGCCGGGCGATGAGGTCATTGTTCCGCCGTACACGTTTATCGCAACGGCGTCGGTAGTGATCGAATGCAATTGCGTCCCGGTATTTGTGGACATTGATCCGGATACTTACAACATCGATCCGGTCCGCATCGAAGAGGCAATAACGCCTCGGACGAAAGCCATCATTCCCGTTCATTTCGCCGGCCTCGCCTGCGATATGGATCGAATCATGGCCCTGGCATCGAAGCATAACCTGACCGTTATTGAAGATGCTGCGCATGCGCATGGTGGATCTTACCGGGGCCGGAAACTAGGCACTATTGGACACGCAGGCAGCTTCAGCTTTCAGTCTTCCAAGAACCTGAACTCGGGTGAAGGTGGACTGGTTGTTACCAACGACGAACAACTCTACGACCGCATCAACAGCTTGCGCAATGTCGGGCGCGTGAAAGGAGGAATGTGGTATGAACATCACTTCCTGGGCTGCAACTATCGCATTACGCAATTTCAGGCCGCCTTGCTATCGACCCAGTTGAAACGCCTGGACGTACAGACGGCAACGCGCGACGCCAATGGCCGATACCTGACGGAATTGTTACGCGACGTGCCAGGCGTGTCGCCGCTCGTGCGCCACGAGGAGGTGAGCCGGCATACGTATCACTTGTTTATGTTCCGCTATGATTCGTCATTTTTTAACGGGATGCCTAAGCGCGATTTTGTGGGGCGGCTGATTGAGGAGGGCGTGCCTTCTTCAGGCGGCTATCCTTATCCTTTATATAAGCAGACCGTGTTCCAGGAAAAGAACTTTATGTGCTACGCAATACCCGAGGAAGTGGACTATACAAAAGTGTTCTGTCCGGTGGCGGAACGCGCATGTTCCGACGAGGCAATCTGGATAATGCAGCACGCCATGTTAGGTACCCCGCAAGACATGGAGTCATTTGCCCGCGCGATCAGGAAAATACAAGAGCACTGTTAATTCTTATTTAAATCTGCTTCGAAAAGTTGCATGACGGATTCCATTATATGGGTTGTCAGGCAGGTGTTGGTGCTTGTGGGACGAGGCGCAGTTAGTCGCGAAGAAATCCAACACACGCGGAGCCTCGCGGAGTTTTTGAGCTACTGGCCGCACGTTGGTTTTTAGTTGCGTACCTAGAATATGATCTAGGGAAGGGCTGCTCTTTGTAGAATCGTTCAATTCGGAGTCATGGAGCGTGCGACTTATCGTGCATGCTTCGATGCTACGCACCGAGAGCTGTTGAATGCGTCATCAAAGAAATTACATTATCCTGGTCATTGCGAAAATCGGTCGTTTTCAATTTGAGGCATTCGATATCGGTGCGTAGCATCGAAGCATTCACGGTAAGGCGCACGCTCCATGACTCTGAATTGAACTATCTACAAGGAGCCATCCTATCCTGAATATATTCTTAGGTATGCAACTAAAAACCAACGTGCGGCCAGTAGCTCAAAAACTCCGCGAGGCTCCGCGTGTGTTGGATTTCTTCGCGACTGAGCTTCACGCTGTCCGTCACACAAAGCCGCACCAATCAAAATCGATAACTCGACTTTTAGAATTACGCCTGCTTACTGATCAGGAACTTCTTACGGTATTCCATCGGCGTGAGACCTTTGATCTGCTTGAACTGACGGGCAATGTTCTTGCTGTCGCTCAGTCCCAGGTCAAGGGCAATCTCGAATATCGACAACTCCGTCTCAAGCAGCTTTTTAGTGAATTGTTCGATGCGCTGCTTGTATATGTATTCGTAGACAGGATAGCCGGTGGTTTGTGCGAACCGTTTTTCAAGCGATCGTCGGGACAAAGGCACCTCTTTGAGAATCTGATCGACTTTGAGATTCTTATCGAGGTTCTGATGGATGAACTTCAGTGCAGCTACGATGTAGGCATCCTTGCTGGCAAAAAAGTCCGTCGAAAGCCGGGTCACCACTTGCGTAGCATGCACAACAATATCAGCATAGTTGCCGCAGTTCTTCGTTCTTATCATCTGCTCCATCAGGCGCGCAGCTTCATAACCGCCCTTGTCCGTGTCAAGCGCAATGCTGGACAGCGGCGGGTCGGATAGTTCACAGACCATTTCGTCATTATCCACACCCAGCACAGCGACCTCATCGGGAATACGAATGCCAGCATGGCGCGCAGCCTCGGTGATGTGATGACCTTGGTTGTCGTCGCAGGTCATCACGCCTATTGGTTTGGGTAAAGACTGTAGCCATTCACTCAACTCCGAAGGTTTGTAATACCACAGATCTTCCTCTGTTCTCGAGTCCCGATGCTCGTAGTAGTGCACATCATAGCCCGCCGACTGAATCCGTTGTTCAAATCCCAGTGCGCGTTCGCGCGACCACACGATGTTATTGAACCCATAGAAGGCGAAGTTGGTAAACCCCTTCTTCAGCAGATAGTCTGCACCAAGTTTTCCCGTCTCGTAATAGGAGCTGGTGATGTTAGGAACCGTGTGAAGACGTTCCTTGTAGTCTTGTGCGACCACGGGTATGCCAGCTTTGGTGAATACCTGGGCTTCCTCGTCGTCCTCGAAACGACCGATCACGCCGTTTGCCTCCCATTCCTTCGCCCATTTGAGCAATCCGTTAAGGCTCAACTTCTCGCGATAGTTGTTTGGCATCCTGCAAAACGTCCATGGACCATTGTCTTTCGAATAGCGCGTTATACCGCGCAACAGGTCCTTGCCATATTGTTCTTCGAAGTCGCTCAGTAGAATGATCTTGATCATGTTTAGGCGTTTATGTTCGTGACGGGATTCAAATGGTTGTGGTGCTTAACTTTTTTGGAGTATAAGCGAACAATGGAGTGGCCTTGAGCTTTTGGAAGAGCGTTTCACTTTCGGAAGGCGTGAGGCTGTTGAGTGGACGACGTACTGGTCCGCAATCAACGCCCAGGAACCTCATTACCTCTTTGCCGGAAATGATGTTGTTGTAAGCGAGAATGATGTGGTATATGGCGTCTGCGTCTGCCTGCAGCCGCGCGATAGCTTCGGAATCGCCTCGGCCGAGCGCGTCGACCACCTGCAGATACAGGGCATTCATGTAGTTGTAAGTGCTGCCCACATAATGCCGATTGCCACCGGCGTACAGCATCGTAAATACTTCATCGGTTCCCCAATACAACGCGTATTTTCCCTTCGCATAATGCAGACAATGTTGGTAGTCGACGAGGTCGTTGAAACTGTTCTTGATGCCGGCAAAGTTGGGAATGCGTTTGGCGGCTTGTTCGATGAATCGTATCATCGGAAAGTTCACTCCCGTGAGTGATGGGATGTTATAGTAGTAGAATGGGATGGAAGGCGCCGCCGCCGCCACGAATACGCATTGATTGACAAGGTCGGTGAGGTCCTTCGGACGGAAATAAAACGTAGGCACCATAGCAATGCCATTCACGCTGCGCGATTGGGCGTGTTCCGCCATGGATGCGGCCTCCATCAAATTGCTGCTGCCAACGTGCACAACAACCTTTAACTTATCACGCCTGTTGTTTTGCTCATCCATCCAACCATCTGCTAATTGAATACGCTCAGCCGTACTCAAGGACATACATTCCCCCGTGGTACCGTTCAGGAAAATTCCGTTTGCCTGAACATCGTGACAGTGCGAATAGAGATCGGGGATGCGGCTAAGGTTCAAGGAACCATCCGGCAACATGGGTGTAAACGTTGCGCAGAGAATCTCAACAAGATTTTTTTTCATGGTGCTTTGCGGGGTTGCGGTCGCGGGTGATTTGATGCAATGAAGTTGGACATCCTGTCAAGTCTTTTCAATGGCGCCGTTTACTTAAAAGATGTATAAAATTCTGGTTTCCCTCGGCAAGAATGGTTACCTTCATCAACCCCATGCAGTATTTCCGTCGTGTTAAGGAATGATTATGTTACCAGGTGCTTCTCTCCATTGCCGCTATGCTGTTGTGCCAGGCAACATCCATAGGCGCATCAAGAACCATCCGCTCTGCAACAATTTCTTCGTCTCTGAGATTGGTTTTGACGAGGAGACACGCTATTGCCCGTCGCTTTCAGATCGAAGGACAGACGAATACCTCCTCCTCTATGTTGCCAGGGGACAGGGCCATTACCAGTCCAAGCGATTGCGCTATGAACTGGAGGAGAATGACTTTTTCGTGATGCCAGCGCGATTCGTGTCCGCGGTTGAAAGTGCAAGCGATAGCCCCTGGACCATCTACTGGGCATTCTTTGCCGGCGAGCAGGCACCTGACGTGGCGCGGTTTTTAATGGGCCGGGATTACAAGCCCAAGAAAGCTAAACCGCTTGTGGGTCGCGTCGCGCAATTCAATGATATTTTACATCACCTCGATTTGATGGATAATATTGAGAACCTGGTTTACGTCAATAGCCGCTTTTATTCATTTGTCTGCTCGTTCAAATTGAAGGTGCTGGCAGCACGCAATCACGGCAAGAAGGACAGAGCCATACATACTATAGAGTACATGCGCGAGAACCTGGATAAGGCGGTCACGCTGGACGAGCTTGCAGAACGAGCCGGCTTATCCGTTTCGCACTATTGCGCGGTATTCAAACGAAGGACGGCACAAACGCCGATGCAGTTATTTACATCGATGAAAATTCAACGGGCTTGCCAATGGCTGCAAAACCGAAACGTCACCATCAAGACCATAGCGTACAATCTTGGCTTTTTCGATCAGTATCATTTTTCCAAGGTATTTAAGGATGCCATGGGGGTTTCTCCCAAGATCTACAAGAAACAGCGCAGCAGCAAACCAGTTATTTCGCAAATTGAGGGATATTAACCGTTAAATGACGCGCACAATTCTGATTAGACGTCTCACCTTGATATCCGCGTCGATATCGCACAGTCCATGCTTGTCGCGTGGCGATTGCCCTTACCCTTATGAATAAGAATACGCTCATTGTATTACTCATCTTCCTGATATTTTCAGTGATCTCCTTTCTGACGAACATCCTGGGACCTCTCGTTCCGGACATCATCACGAGTTTTGATCTGAGTATTGGCCTCGCCGGTTTTCTGCCATTCTCGTTCTTTGTGGCTTACGGGGTGATGTCTGTGCCGGGCGGTATCCTGATCGAACGATATTCGGAGAAGGCAGTCATTCTGATCGGCTTTGTGGTAGCCTTCGCCGCAGCTTTGTTCTTCGCGCTTACGCCAACTTTTACGACTGCCTTGTTGTCGCTGTTCACGATTGGCATCGGTATGGCTATGCTGCAGGTGGTGATCAATCCCTTGCTGCGGCACGCAGGTGGCGATAAACATTTTGCCTTCAACTCCGTCTTGGCAAACTTCTTTTTTGGCGCTGCGTCGTTTCTGAGTCCGCTATTGTACAGTGCATTGGTTAACAACATACATACGGGTTCCCACGATCCGTTCATCGCACTATTTGACGGGCTCGTAACGCCGGATCTCAAATGGGTGTCCTTGTATTGGGTGTTTGCCGTCACTAGTTTATTGATGATTCTCCTGGTGTATTTTGTGAAGTTTCCCAAAGTTGAACTGAAAGACGACGAACGGATCGAGACGGGTGGGGTGCTGATAAAGCTTTTGGGCAATCGAACGGTTCTGTTGTATTTCATTGGGATATTCTGTTATGTGGGAACCGAACAAGGGATTGCGAACTGGACTTCGAAGTTTTTGCAGATCTATCATGCGGTGGACCCTACGACGCAGGGCGCTCAGGTCATATCTTACTTTTGGGGACTCATAACCGTGGGTTGTTTTGTAGGCCTCTTCCTGCTGAAGGTTTTTGACAGCCGTTCGGTACTTATTGTCTTTGCTATCGGTGCGCTCGTAGCGTTGCTATCGGCATTGTTTGGCAGTAAAGAAATTGCCCTTTGGGCATTTCCCGCTACGGGCTTTTTCCTCTCGATCATGTGGTCGGTGGTGTTTTCGCTTGGCATGAATTCATTGCCTTCTCACCATGGTACTTTCTCAGGCATTTTGTGTACAGGCATCGTGGGCGGTGCCGTGGTGCCTTTAGTGATTGGTGCTATGGCCGAGCTCGTGGGTCTTCAGTTCGCTATGCTTTTTATGGTCATTACGCTCGGATACGTCCTTAGCGTGGGTATCTGGGCAAAGCCGATCGTTAATAACGCCACCATCAACTGGCGTGAACTCTTCTCTGCGAAAACTGCTTCCTGATCATGACCGGCTTACCGTTTGTAGACATCGCGATCATTGTCCTGTATCTGCTGGCCATGATTGGCATTGGCTTTTACTTTTCAAGAAAGAATAAGAACGCTGATCAGTTCACGAAAGCGTCGGGGCACATTCCAGGATGGGCCCTGGGCTTGAGTTTCTATGCGACATTTCTCAGCAGCAATACCTTCCTGGGTGTTCCGGGTAAGGCGTTTGGAAGTAACTGGAACTCCTTTGTCTTTAGTTTATCGATGCCCCTGGCTGCATGGGTGGCGGCGAAGTATTTCGTACCCTTTTATCGGAAGACCGGGGAGATCAGCGCCTACACGCATCTGGAGCATCGGTTTGGGGCATGGGCGCGCACTTACACCATGGCTTGCTTTGTACTCACGCAACTCGCACGAATGGGTTCCATATTCTTCGGCATCGCGCTCACCATCGAGGCACTTACCGGTATCGATATGCGCACGATCATGATGGTGAGTGGTTTGTGTATTATCACGTATACGCTATTGGGCGGAATGGAAGCAGTGATCTGGACAGAAGTAGTGCAAGCCATTATCAAAACCATCGGTGCCGCGGCCGTTCTCTGGTTAGTAATCAGTCGCATGGAGCACGGCCTTGGTGATGTCATCGACATCGGTAACCGGCACGACAAATTCAGTCTCGGCAGTTTCAGTCTTGCCGATTGGAGCACGTCTACTTTTTGGGTCGTGTTCTTGTATGGCTTCTTTATTAACCTCAATAATTTTGGAATCGATCAAAACTATGTGCAAAGGTACCATGCCGCCAGATCGGAAAAGGAGGCTGCGCGAAGCATATGGTTGTGCGTTTACTGGTATTTGCCGGTTTCACTTGTATTCTTTTTCATTGGAAGTGCACTTTTTGCCTACTTCGATCAGCATCCCGAGTTGATCGCGCTCGTGAAAGAGCAGGTTGCTTTGGAGAAGGGCGTATCGGCCGACGCCTTGTCGCCTGCGGACTATGGAGACAAAGTGCTCCCTCATTTTATGGTAACAAGCGTGCCTCATGGCCTGCTTGGATTGATCATTGCCGCCATACTGTCCGCCGCGATGAGTACGATTAGCAGCGGAATGAACAGTAGCGCCACGGTATTCCTGAAAGATATTTATCAACGTTACATCGACAAGGACATAACGCCTCGCCGGGAAATGCGGGTGCTGTATATTTCGACTGCATTGATGGGGGTGTTCGCCATCGTGGCGGGTATCGCCATGATCGGAGTGAAGAGTATTCTCGACCTTTGGTGGCAGCTCGCCGGTATATTTTCGGGCGGTATGCTGGGCCTTTTCCTTTTGGGAATGATCAGTCGTTCGGCCGGTAATTTCGAAGCCAAACTGGCAACGATGATCGGTATTGTAGTCATACTCTGGATGACATTTTCCACGGTGCTCCCGGACAAGTTCGACGCGATTGCCAACCCATTTCATCTGAACATGGTGATTGTCGTAGGCACCCTTACGATCTTTCTCGCAGGCGCCATCACAGCCCGGCTACGTCGTCGTGACGCGAAGTAACGATCCACGGGCAGCGACCGAACGAGTCTTGCAAATCCGTGAGATATGCGATAAATTGGCTCTATTGGCGTCCCATTATTTGCTGTTTGCCGTTACCCACCTTACCCATAGACCGCTGCTTCTATTCCCACTCCATGACGAACAACAGGTTTGAAAAATATGCGATTCATGCCCTGATGATCTCCATTGCGGGACTGCTGTTGCTGAATATCTTTCTCATTTATCGCAACGGCCGCGTTATTGAAATCAATAAAGAACTCCAGGAAGAGGCTGAGAAGATTAAGGTGAACACGCTCGATATCATTCGCACGATTCATCAGATTGACATGGGGTTGAGGGGGTATGCGCTGATTGAATCACCCGTGCAGCTTAAAGTCGTCACCGACGGCTATCCGAGGCTGGACACCATTTTTGCCAATTTGCGGCCTTCGCTGGAAAGACAAGACTTTCCGATGCAGTCGCTGCAGACACTGGAAGACTCGACCTATCATTATTTGGATACGGTTGCCGGGATGTTGGAAATGTTGCAGTCCCACAACCTGGAAGGGTTTAAGGAGGTACTGAGAAAGGATCTCGGGCTGTATACCTTTAATTCCTATTTGCGCTTCTCCGCGCATGTGAATGCCTTCGAAAATAATATTGCCACTCAGGCGAAAGTGCGATACAACAGAGCATTGAAGAATAGTTACTGGTTGCAGATCGCCTTGTTTCTCATTACCGTTCCAGCGCTCTTGATGATGATGCGTCTGTTCGATCGGAATGTAAACATATCTCGCAAGCTGGGTGAAGCGGAACTTGCCACGATCGATCTCTTGGCCTCACAGAAAGAAGATCTGGAAAAACAGGTGGCCTCGCGTACCAATGATATTGTTCTTCAGAACCGGGAGATCATAGCACAAAACGAAGAAATTCGTCAGCACAACGATCAGATCATGTTGCATCAAATGGAAATTGAACGGCAGCGACAGGATTTGCTTGACAAGAATGTAAAGCTTCAGGATGCATATGAAACGATCGAGCGGCAAAACCTCATCATTCAACAAAAGAATCGAGAACTTATGGCGGAGGTCGATCATCAAACGCAATACTTGCGGATGAAGAATCAGGAGCTTGCCGAACAGAATGCGCGGCTGGAGCAGTTCGCCTATATCATTTCGCACAATCTGCGCGCGCCGATGGCGAGACTAGTCGGCCTGGCCAGCGTCCTGCGCAGATCAGGTGATGAGGAAGAAAAGTCCACGATAATCGACCTGATGGTTCGTTCCACTGCAGACTTCGATGAAGTGTTCAAAGATCTTTCGATGATCTTGAGCATTCAAAAGCTAAGCCCTGCAGTATACTCAGCCATACCCCTGGAACAAATCACGCAGAAGGTCATGCATCAGCTTTCCGCAGAGGTGAACGAAACCCGTGTAGAGGTGAGCACAGATTTTTCGGAGGTGCCCTCACTTCATTCGCTTCCGCAGTATGTGGAAAGCATTTTTTTCAATCTTATCAGTAATTCGATCAAGTACCGGAGCCCCGAACGACAACCGATTATCAGGGTTCGGTCGCGCCGCGAGAATGGAACGACGCTGATTATTTTTTCAGACAACGGCCTCGGTATCGACATGAACCGGCACCGCGATACAGTATTCAACCTTTACAAGAGATTTCACTTCCACGTAGAAGGCAAGGGTCTTGGACTCTACCTCGTTCGGACGCAGGTGGAAGCACTGGGTGGTACGATTCGAATCGAGAGTGATCCGCAGATCGGATCTGTTTTCACCATCTCCCTGGAGCACCACGACTAGTACGCCATTCGATCCCGCAGGGATCGCCTTGTGCATTGATCCCGTAGGGATCCCACATCGGCAGCAATCGGATGTCATCAATGCGCCGCGTGCGAAACGCGCATGTTCAATGAAATTCCAAACAATCATCGCACGCAACGCACGCACGTTGATCAAATCGTTGTCATTCATACGAACGAAAATTTTTTTATGCGTTGCGTGTCGGACAAATGCGTATTCCACATTACACGTTCGGTCGACACGCGTCGTATATCCAAATGCGCGGGCTGCCGATGTGGGATCCCTACGGGATCGTGACCTACGAGATCGTGGATCCTTACGGGATCGCATGGCGCAATGGTACAACGATTGGTGGCTATTGTATAGCCAGATACTTCCACAGCATCTCCGGCATGTGGAGGTTAATGTCATCTGACATTCCCGCTGCGCGTGTTTTCATTTGGGCAGCGGTAAGGACATTCTCGTGGAACATGTAAGCAACCGTTTCGCCATCCGAAACATCAATCAACCCTGAAGGAGCGCTTCTGAAGAAATCAACGAGTCGTGGTGCGTAACCAGGATACAGGGTTAGCGATCGGGCGTTCTTGGACAACACATCAAATTGCTGCAGGAACGCCGGCATCCCGTGTGTTGTCGCATAACATTGGTGCAGTCTGCTCCACAAATCGAAGAACCGATCCTTGAACGGACGTATGCTCAACCGGGTCGTGTCATCGATAACTCCATAGATGTTGCCGGCTGTATACTCAATGAGTTCAGCAAGCAACTGGGTTCTGTTTTCAAAAATATAGGCTACCGTAGCTTCACTCATTCTGGCTTGAAAAGCAATCTCCTGCATGGTAGCATTCAGAAATCTTCCATTGCTGATAAGGTGCATGGAAGCATCGAAGAGCAGTTTTCTTTCCTGTACAGTGCTTTTAGGACTTAACGTCTTGTACATTGTCGTGAGTTAGAGGTGTTTGTCAAGGAGCGGTTACCCTTATCTTGCGTTCAAAAAAAATCGGGTTCCGCTGTTGTAATTAACTATGCAAATTTAACACCATTTGTCGGATGAAAGTGCGTAAGACTCGCCTGAAGCGAGAGTTTTAATAATAAGTAACGATTGCAGGGACTGCGATTGTGTGGGAATGCCTGCAGATGTAAGAAAGTTTATTTAAAGCTAAACTTCATGTGGGGGGTAAATCCTCAACCATTGAGGTACATCAACGAGAGGAAGGAGAACAGATTGACGTAGAATTAGGTGGTATCTGTTCCCGGGTTTGGCCATTACTGTTATCTTGGTATCATGCATGAGGCGCCTCCCATTTTGAACGGATTGGTATTGACCGGTGGCTTGAGTAGTCGCATGGGAAGCGATAAAGCGTTGATCAATTATCACGGGAAACCTCAACGCGAATTCGTCTTTGAAGCGCTTCGATCAGTCTGTCACGAGGTCTTTACTTCGTGTCGCCATGAGCACAATGTGCCGCTATGGTTGAACCCATTGCCAGATATCATGGATATCAGGAGTCCGTTAAACGGAATACTTACAGCATTTCACACTAATCCCGAACGGGCGTGGCTGGTAGTGGCTGTAGACCTTCCCAATGTATCGCCTATCGTTCTGCAGGAACTTGTATCGCATCGCGACACTCGAAAACTGGCAACTTGTTTTTTTGACTCGTCGGCAGGTGCTCCCGAGCCGTTGCTCACGATATGGGAGCCAGCCTCCCAACCCCTTCTCGAAGCCCGTGCAGCCAGTGGCAACATAAGTCCTCGTTCGTTTCTTCAGGAGCACGATGTACACTTCGTTTATGGCATGAACGAGTCTGTATTCTTCAATGTCAATGATCCTGCCATGCGTACGCGATGGCATCAAGAGATTAATCGATAAGCGTCTGGGAGAGATTGAATTCCTCCAATGCTTTACTAAAATTCTTATGCTCGTGTCCGCTCGCACTCAGTTTGATTAAGGCAAAGCGCTGTAAAACACGCAGACCATTCCATTGCAGAAATGATATCCGACGACCGGTTTCGTCCAGACGCGTGCGAACGATTTCCGGCACCTCTTTACCGTATGTCCAGGGAGCGTCCACGACGGGTGCCAAAGATGTGGCTGTCTGTCCCGTACGACGCCACACCAATCCCTCGAGATAGTGACGGTACCGCTGCACCTCCCAATCATTCTCACACGCCATCGTCGCCAGTGCTTCGCGCTCAGCAGGACGCAGCTGACTCCACTCACGAAGCTTTAGTTTGATGCAGCAGGCATCAAGTTTAAATCGGACAATCATGGGAATGCACCGGATATTGTCTTCGACAAAATCTTCTTCGAATTGAAAGTACTCGGGTGCTGCACCAGGGCCGCCGCCCACTAATGATACGCAGGGTTTCTCGTGGTTCATATTGAATTAACGTAATAAAGTACGTAATAATACGCTGTTTTATCTTGTAATACTGCATAAAATACGTATAATTACGTATAATTATGCTAAGGCGCTACTTAAAACGATTGCACATGACGCGGATTATTATTGTAGGCAATGGGATGGTCGGCTACAAGCTGTGTGAGAAGCTAGTGAAGTATCAGGTTTCGGCCGACATAGTTGTTTACGGAGAGGAGCCGCGTCCTGCGTATGACCGGGTACACCTCAGCAGTTACTTTAACGGAAAGACAGAGGACGATTTACTGATGGCGCCGGTCTCCTGGTATCGGGAGCACGCCATTGCGCTGCACCTGGGCGAGATGGTGACACACATCGATCGCGAAGCGCAGACGATTACCACGCACACTGGCCGGAAGGATACCTATGACTTTCTCGTTCTGGCTACCGGATCCAGTGCGTTGGTGCCACAGGTGAAAGGCGTTGAACGTGACGGCGTATTCGTTTATCGAACCATTGATGATTTGAATCAGATCATCAAATTCGGGAAGTCGGTTTCGCGCGCCGCCGTAATTGGCGGTGGACTGTTGGGGTTGGAAGCGGCGAAGGCTTTACAGGATCTGGGGCTTGAAACCCACGTGGTGGAGTTTGCGCCACGGTTGATGCCCCGGCAACTGGACGAGACGGGGGCGTCGGTCCTGCAGCAGAAATTGACAGCGTTGGGCCTCACCGTGCATTTGAAAAAATCGACCCGGGAGATTGCGGGCAACGGTGTTGTAGAGGCACTGGACTTCGAGGATGGCTCGCGCCTCGATGTGGAGATGGTGGTGATTTCGGCAGGGATTCGGCCACGTGACGAGTTGGCAAAAGGCGCCGGCCTGGCAACGCATCCCAGGGGAGGTGTGATCGTGGATGACCTGATGAAGACGAACGATGCGCATATCTATGCCGTTGGCGAAGTGGCCGTGCATCGGAACCTCATTTACGGATTGGTGGCGCCGGGCTACGAAATGGCGGAAGTCATCGCCCATCAGCTGGCAGGCAAGGAATTGCGGACGTTTAACGGTTTTGATATGTCGACGAAGCTCAAACTGATGGGCGTCGATGTAGGTAGTTTTGGAGATGCCCTGGGAGAATCGGCCGGCAGTGTGCCCATTATTTTTCAGGATCGGCACAACGGTACGTATAAACGCATCAACATTTCGGCCGATGGCAAGCGACTGCTTGGCGGTATACTTGTCGGCGATGCTACGCAGTATGGCACGTTTCACCAGATGGCAATCAATCAGTTGCCCATACCCGCGCAGCCAGAAATGCTTATCATCGGAACGCGTGATGGGAAGGGTGGTAGCGCCGAGGGTGTTAAGGCGCTTCCCGACAACGCGATGATTTGCGCATGCGAGAATGTCTCGAAAGGCGATATTGTGAACGCTGTCACGGATAAAGGGGCCAGCTCGGTAGATCATATTAAGAAGTTCACCAGGGCCTGCACCGGTTGTGGCGGGTGTTCGGCGATGGTAAATGACATCGTCAAGTACACACTTGAGTCGCTGGGGCACAAAGTCAAGAAATCACTATGTGAACACTTCGACTATTCGCGTCAGGAGTTGTACGACATTATCAGGATCAAGGGTGCTCGCACTTTTGACACGGTGCTGGAGACCTGTGGCAATGGTGATGGCTGCGAGATTTGCAAGCCGGCAGTGGCGTCGCTCCTTGCCAGTATCTGGAATGAGTCGATTGTGTCACAGGTCACGATCCAGGACACGAATGATCGCTTCCTGGCAAACATTCAACGTGGGGGAACGTACTCCGTAGTGCCACGCATTCCGGGCGGGGAGATTACACCGGCCAAGCTAATCGCCATAGGACGGATAGCGCAGAAGTTTGATCTGTACACGAAGATTACCGGCGGGCAACGCATCGACATGTTTGGCGCACGGGTCGATCAGCTACCGGAAATATGGGAAGAGCTTATTCAGGAGGGATTTGAAAGCGGTCATGCCTATGGAAAGGCACTGCGCACCGTGAAGAGTTGCGTGGGTTCCACCTGGTGCCGTTACGGCGTGCAGGATTCTGTTTCACTGGCAATCTTTATAGAGGAGCGATACAAGGGGCTGCGTGCACCCCATAAGTTGAAAGGGGCCGTGTCAGGATGTATTCGTGAGTGCGCTGAAGCGCAATCCAAAGACTTCGGGGTTATTGCTACCGAGAAAGGGTGGAATCTCTACGTGTGTGGAAATGGCGGATCACGGCCACAGCATGCAAAACTTCTCGTTAGCGACGTTGATACGGCTACGTGTGTGAAGCTCATCGATCGGTTCCTCATGTTCTATATCAAGACAGCAGATCCGCTTGCACGCACGGCAACATGGCTCAACAAAATGGAGGGAGGGCTGGAGTATCTGCGTGACGTAATTGTGAATGATTCGTTGGGCATGGGAGCGTCGCTCGAACACGAAATGGCCGAACTGCTGAGACACTACGAATGTGAGTGGAAGAAGGTGGTGGAAGATCCGTTGCTTCGTGCGCAATTCAGACACTTCATCAACGACGAGGAACAAGATCCGACAATATCCTTTGTGGAGATGCGCGAGCAAAAATCCCCGCCTGACTGGAACAGAAAGTAAATTTTCAAACGCGCACCATGAACGAAATAAAATTGCTGTCAACAGCCAACGATACTCAGGTTAAGGTTTGGTTTAGGGCCGCCAGAGCGGCGGATTTTCCGGAGAACGGCGGTGCGTGCGTCCGATACAAGGACGCACAAATCGCCGTATTTAATTTTTCGCGGCGGGGAGAATGGTATGCGTGCCAAAACCTTTGCCCGCATAAGATGCAGATGGTGCTCTCAAGGGGAATCATCGGTTCTGCCGAAGGCGAGCCCAAGGTGGCATGCCCCTTTCATAAACGTACTTTCTCACTGCGTACCGGTGCATGTATCAATGCTTCCGAGGAGGGCATCGTTACCTTTCCCGTAAAAGTCGAAGACGGCTACGTATTAATCGGATTTGCACAGTGAGTACGCTTCCCATTGGCGATTTTCTTCTACGTGATTTCTAAGTAGCCAGGTTCATGAATTTGTGTAACTTGAAATCTCATGCGGCTCACTCAGGACTACCAGGCTAAATCGCGACCCAAGTTCCGTCACCTCGGACGATGGTACATTCTGGCGTTGAGTGCCATTGCAGCCATTTCAATTCTTGGACAGGTACTCATTCACCGTCACCTGGCGGATCAGTTTTATGACGCTCAAGTCGTTAACCTCGCCGGCCGCCAACGCATGTTGAGTCAGCGCATAGCCAAAATAACGCTGATGCTTAAGAGTTATCAGTCGAGCGAGGACCGCGAACGTATAGCCGATGACCTTTCGGAGGCACTCCACGTTTGGCAGGTTACCCAGGTTGGGCTGCAACACGGCAATGATAGTTTGCACTTGCCCGGTGAAAACTCAGCGGCCGTCAACGAGATTTTCAAGTCAGTCGAAGGGCCGTTTAATGAAATGAAGGGCGGCGCCACGGCAATTATTGAGCAGATGGCCTTTCACCAACAGGTAAGTATGGCCTATCTGCAGCCCTTCATCGCCAAGATCCTGAACAACGAAGGGGCATTTCTCGCGGGCATGGACAAGATCGTGCAGCAGTACGCCGCCGAAGCAAACCAAAAGGTAACTACGTTGAGCCGGTTGGAGTATTTGTTATTGATCGTGTCGCTGCTGGTGATTGGTGCCGAGGTCATGTATATTTTCCGGCCGACAGCAGTGCATGTAGCCCGCACGGTAAAGAAACTCAGAAGCTCCGAAAAGAATGCCCGCAAGCTGCTTAAAGAGGTGGGTGCCTTGTATTCTTCACTTGAGCGTTCGTATGAGCAACTTTCCGTGATCAATCAACCCGTTGAAAATCCACGGCTGTACGCCAAGGCAGATGCTGGTGGCAATGTGACTTTCGTGTCCGATAACTTTTATGAACTCGTTGGAAACCTGGAACAGACCAATCGGTTGAGTGACCTCTTTAACGGAATACCGCATCCCGACGATTGGATGGATGAGGTGGTAGATACCGTTTCGGAAGGAAATGCATGGCAGGGCGAAGTGCGTTTTCAGACACACAACGGCGTTGAGTGCTGGAGCATGCTGATTATTCAACCGGTACACACCGACGAGGGCGAGCAGGAATTGCTGGTGATGGGTGCCAACACGACCTCGCGTAAGCAGGCTGAGTTGACCATGAACAAGAAGAACCGTGCTGAAATTGATAAGCTGGTCAATCAGCAGAAGTTCCGCTCCGTACTTATCCTGGAAGGTCAGGAGGAGGAGCGCAAGCGAATCGCTATGGATATTCACGATGGCATTGGCCAGATGCTGACGTCATTGAAATATCAGATTGAATCGATCGACCCAAACGATGCAAAAGTGAAGCAACGTATCCAGGAAGTCGACAAGCTGATCAAGGAAACCATCAAGGAAGTCCGACGGATAACCTTCAACCTCAAACCCACGGTGCTGGGTGACTATGGTTTGCAGGCAGGACTGAAGGTTTACATACAAGAAATGAGCAAGCTAACCGACGTGGCTTTGGCGTATGAAACCCGCGGTGAGATGCAAAGACTTCCGCAGAAAATTGAAAACAATGCGTTCCGAATCATTCAGGAAGCGGTAAACAACGCGATCAAATATGCCACGGCATCGCGCATCACGGTATCGCTAACCAAGAACGATGATGAATGGGTCATTACGGTCAATGACAACGGACAAGGATTTGACACGCGATTGATAGAAGAGCGGAGCGTAAATATTGAATCAGGCCGTGGCTTTTTCAACATGTATGAACGCACCGAATACATCAACGGAAAGCTTGAAATTGAATCACATCCCGGCAAGGGGACAAGCGTTTCATTGCGGGTGCCTGTGCAGACGGCCAATGTTTCGCGTGCGGCCGTTCAGCCAACTGGACAAATAGCCGGAGAGTTGTAGCATGAATTGAGAAATGGGTAAGATAAACGTATTATTAGCAGACGATCATGTGCTGGTGCGAAATGGCATCAAGTCTATGCTGGAGTCTGAAGGCGACATCAATGTTGTGGGCGAAGCCAGCGACGGCGCTGAAGCAGTTGAATCGGTTAAAAGATTGAAACCTGACATCGTGATACTCGATATCAGAATGCCACGGATGACCGGCCTTGAAGCGGCCGCAAAGCTGCGCCAGGCTGTTCCTTCCGTAAAGTCGGTTATCCTGTCCATGCACGACTCGGAAGAATATGTGATCGAAGCGCTCAATGCAGGTGCGTTTGGCTATTTGTTAAAGGATACCGATAAGTTTGAATTCATCAAAGCATTAAAACAAATCAGTACGGGAACAAAGTACTTTAGCGGGGCAGTGTCGAACGTTTTGGCGAACCGCTTGCTGAACACGCGTCCGGCCCCGGGTATGGCAACGACCCAATCGGACCCCTATCACCTGACCCGCCGCGAAAAGGAAATACTCCGTCTGGTCGTGGATGGAAAGCAAAACAAAGAAATCGCAGAGTCGATGGGAAAGAGCATACGTACAGTTGAAACACACCGGTTCAACATCATGAAAAAGATGAGTGTGAACAATGCGGTGGATATGATCAACAAGTCGCTGCGCGAGAATATCCTATGACCAGACGAACTACGTAATTTCAAACGTGTTCTGAGAAAAATGCGTAATTATTACGTATTATACACGTAATAATTGTCGATATTCTTTACATTTATTACGTAATAAATACGTAGTTAATGAAAAAGAACTTACAGGCGACACGGATCCACCTGCTCGACTTCTCCACGGTGCCGATGCGCACATTTCACGTAACGTGGATCACGTTCTTCTGCTGCTTTTTTGGCTGGTTTGGAATCGCACCACTCATGCCGCTCGTGCGTGAAGACCTGGGCCTTACCAAAAATCAAATCGGCAACATCATCGTGGCTTCTGTCGCCATTACGATTTTTGCCCGCCTGCTCTTTGGCTGGTTGTGTGACAAGATTGGTCCCCGGTTGTCCTACACCATTTTATTGCTCGTAGGATCCATCCCTGTCACGTTAATCGGTTTAAGTAATAGTTACGAATCGTTCCTTCTATTCCGGCTCGCTATCGGCGTCATTGGTGCGTCTTTCGTGATTACGCAATATCACACCTCGGTGATGTTCGCCCCCAACGTGGTGGGTACAGCCAACGCGACGGCTGCCGGATGGGGAAACATGGGAGGTGGCGTCACGCTCATGGTGATGCCCCTGATCTGCGCCGGTCTCATCGCGCTGGGGTATGCCGACGCCACCGCCTGGAGAATCAGCATGATCGTACCCGGCGTCGCCTTGTTTGTGATGGGCATCGTCTACTATAAGTGTACCCAGGACTTCCCCGAAGGAAATAGATCGACGCTTCAGACCGGCGGCGTCCGGCAGCGAAACGATACCCCTACACGCCAGTCGATCTGGGTCGTTTGCCGGGACTATCGCGTATGGGTCTTGTTTCTCGCTTATGGTGCATGCTTCGGCATCGAGATCACGATCGATAACATCGCCACGCTATACTTTGTCGACAATTTCAAACTGGGCATGAGGGAAGCGGGGCTGATTGCAGGATTGTTTGGAATGATGAACCTATTTGCCCGCGCCTTGGGAGGAATATTTGGTGACAAGGCCGGTAAATACTTTGGATTGCGGGGGCGCATGTTGTTGCTGGGAATGTTCCTGTTGTTCGAAGGCGTTGGTATCATAGTGTTCAGCGCTTCGGCGTCGCTCCTGTGGTCGATCATATTGATGCTGGTGTTTGCCTTGTTTCTAAAGATGTCGAACGGTGCTACGTACGCCGTGGTACCATTTATCAATAAGCGGGCGATTGGGATGGTGTCGGGTATTGTTGGCGCTGGCGGCAATGTGGGAGCCGTGCTCGCCGGGTTCTTGTTCAAGTCTGAGGAGCTCTCTTATCGCGAAAGCCTGTTCATTATCGGGGTCGCCGTTATGGGTGTGGCACTTGTGTCGTTCGTGCTTACGGCATTGACTTCGCGGTTGACCTCACCTGAGACCTTGCAGACGGTGTTGGAACCTGTTAAAGCCTGAGCGCCATGCGTCAAATTCTGCCCTTCATCCCTGTGCGTTCCGCGCTGTTAAATGTACAACGGTTGGACTACCTGCTCATAGGGCGCGCATGGCGGGCGCAGCGGTAAAAGAGTGTGTCAGGTAAGTCCTGACACACAGGGGCGAAGGTGATGATGAATAAATAAACCGTCTCTTGTATTATAAAACCATCTGGCGCATAGCCATAATGTTATGAAGGACGACCAGCAACGCCGGAAAACTACGTGTTCCTATTGTGGGGTAGGTTGTGGCATGATCGTTTCCAAAGACCGCAAAGGCAAACTGCATCTGGAGGGGGATAAGGATCATCCGGTCAATCGCGGAATGCTCTGCTCCAAGGGCACGAATCTTCATTACGCCATGCAGGACCTGAGCGACCGTTTATTGTTTCCCGAAATGCGACCGGCGCGTTCACATCCTTTCCAGCGCGTGAGTTGGGACACGGCTATGCAACGCACCGTGGCCGTATTCCAATCCATTATTCGAACGCATGGACCGGATTCTGTCGCGTTCTATGTTTCCGGCCAATGTCTGACCGAAGAGTATTATGTCGCCAACAAGCTGGTGAAGGGATTTTTGGGTACGAACAACATCGACACCAATTCGCGCCTGTGCATGAGCAGCGCAGTTTCCGCCTATGCGGGGATGCTGGGTGAAGACGCCGTGCCGATCGCTTATGCGGATATCGAGCTGTCCGACTGTATGTTCATCGCGGGTGCCAACCCCGCCTGGTGTCATCCTATTTTGTTCAGACGAATGGAGAAGCACAAGCAACTCCATCCCGAGGTGCGCGTCATTGTGGTGGATCCGCGCAGAACGCAAACTGCAGCCTGGGCCGATCTCCATTTGCAAATTCAACCAGGCACCGACATTGTTTTGTACAACGCTATCGGACGAATACTCATAGAGACAGGTGCGATCGACGAGACATTTATACTGGACCACACGGAAAATTTTGATCGCTATCGCGAGACGGCCTTCACGTTCAATGTGACCGAGGCGGCGACCATCTGCGCGGTAGACGAACGAGACGTCCGGATCGCAGCATCCTACATTGCGCAGGCGAACGGCTTTCTTACGCTATGGGCCATGGGACTCAATCAGAGCGTGGTGGGTGTAAAAAAGAATCACGCACTGATCAGTCTCAATCTCATAACGGGTCACATCGGAAAGCCCGGATCCGGGCCGTTCTCCCTTACCGGGCAACCCAATGCCATGGGCGGACGCGAAGTAGGAGGGCTGGCGACCATGTTGGCCGCGCACCGCAGCATTCAGAATCCCGCGCACCGCGAAGAGATGGAAGCTTTCTGGGGCGTGAAGCGTGTGAGCGACAAGCCGGGGCTGACGGCAACGCAGATGATTGAGGCCCTGGAAGATGGGCGTTTGAAGGCTGTGTGGATCATGTGCACCAATCCGCTGGTTAGCCTGCCGGATACATCGCGTGTAGAGGCAGCGTTGCGTAAAGCACGATTTGTGGTCGTGCAGGATATTTCAAAAAAATCGGATACCATTCCCTTTGCCGATGTAGTCTTTCCGGCGGCCGGCCATTTCGAAAAGGAAGGTACGATGACCAACTCCGAGCGACGCATCGGTCTCTTGCAAAAGGTGGTCGATCCTCCCGGCGAGGCACTTCCCGACGCAGAAATAATTTGTCGCTTTGCCCGCGGCATGGGTTTCCATGGCTTTGACTATAAACGTCCCGAGGATATTTTTCTGGAACACGCGCGGCTGACTCAGGGAACGCGCATCGATATCAGCGGTGTGACGTACGGTTCGCTTCGAGATCAGGGCACGGTGCAATGGCCGGTTCCGAGTGCCGGTCACGCCGGTACGTCGCGTTTGTTTGAGGACAGAAACTTTTATACGCCGACGGGCAAGGCACATTTTTTTGCCGTGTCGCCAGATAGCCAATTGTCGGAGCCACTTACGCCGCAGTTTCCCTTCATCCTTACAACGGGACGCATACGCGACCAATGGCATACGATGACGAAAACGGGAAAGGTAAACCGCCTCCGCCAACACATCGACAAGCCATTCCTGGAGATTCATCCGGAAGATGCGGCCGAACGCGGTATCGGGGAAGGCGATCCCATCGTGGTAAGCAACACGCGTGGCGAAGTTCGTGTATGCGCACACATCACTACCGACATCAAGCCGGGCACACTTTTTCTCCCGATGCATTGGGGTAAGTCATTTGCCAATGCCTCTGCGCGAGCCAACAATCTGACGCATATTCGCGTTGATCCCGTGTCGAAAGAACCGGACTTCAAGTTCACGGCCGTAGACGTGCGCTTATTCGAGAAGCCAAAAGAAAGAATTGTCGTGGTGGGTGCGGGTGCGGCCGCCTACCGGTTCATCTGCTCTTATCGCGCTCAGAACAACGACGATGAAATAACAGTCATCTCGAAGGAACGTGATCCTTTTTATAATCGCGTGTTGCTACCGGAATATGTCAACGGTAGCCTGTCTTGGGAGAAGCTGAAAAAGTTTCAGTCCGGTGAATTTGAAGCGCTTGACGTTACCATAGAACTGGAGAATGAGGTGGTTTCAATCGACAGGTCTGCCCGATCAGTGACAGACCGGTATGGTCGTCAACATCCTTACGATAAACTTGTGCTGGCCACCGGTACCCGGGCGCACATACCGAACGATGCGCCGGTGAAACTTCCTGGTGTGTTCACGATGCGCACACGCGCGGATGCGGACCGGCTCAAGCAATTTGTTAAGGCGCCCGGACACGTCCTCATTGTCGGCGGTGGACTACTAGGCCTGGAGTTGGCCGTATCGCTTCGAGAAATGAACATCGCCGTATCCGTTGTCCAGTTGGGCAGTCGTTTGATGGAACGTCAGATCGATTCGCTCGCCGCTGAACTGCTGTTGGAGTTCATTGAAGAGTGCGACGTCGCCGTGTATCTGAATGACCAGGTGCAGTCCGTTCGATTTGAAGAGACGACGGAAACTTTGTCGATTCAGTTTCGCAGCGGAAAGGTTACGCCAGCCAATGCGCTCGTTTACGCAGTAGGGACGCGTCCCAATATCGAGTTTGCAGTTTCCTCGGGAATTGAATCCGGCCGGGGGATCGTCGTGAATGACAATCTGCAGTCGAGCGATCCGAATATTTTTGCGATCGGTGAGATCGCCGAACATCGCGGAAATATGCTCGGCATTACCGCGGCTGCCGAGAAACAAGCCGATGTGCTTGCTCGATTTATACTCGGTGATGTGCAGAGTACGTACCAGGGAACGGTCCCGATGAATATTCTGAAATTGGCCGGCCTTCATCTTTGCTCCATTGGTATCCCTGATATTCCTGCCGATGGCCAGGGATACGAAGAGATCCTGTTTGTCGACCGGTCACTGCGATATTATAAGAAATGCATCATCAAAGACGATCGCCTGGTGGGCGCAATTCTGATCGGTAACAAGACAGAGTTTGCCGAGTTCAAACAACTGATTGAAGACGGATTGGAGCTTTCGGAGCGACGCATTCAGTTGCTTCGTTCGGGTGCACCGGCCCAGCCGGTCATTGGCAGGCTGGTGTGCTCCTGCAATCAGGTAGGCTCGGGCAACATCGAGCAGGCTATAGTCGGGGGTTGTCATTCGCTCGCCGACATTTGTCAACGCTCTGGTGCGGGATTGGGATGTGGAAGCTGCAAGCCGGAAATTCAGGCTATCTTGCGGGCATCGAAAGTTAACGCCTGACGATGAATATGAATGCCGGCCATTCCAGTGACGTGCAACGTCGAGAAAAGAGTGAACTTATTCGCGCATTTGTAAGGGGTGGATTTCTATCACCGGCCGCGTTGTTGAAAATTATGGAACTCTCGAAAAGCCTGGGCAATAAGCACGTGCTCTTCGGATCGCGACAAGATATTATGTTCCCCTGGAACCACGCTTCTCAGGAACAGCTCGCGGCAGTTTTCAATGCAATCAAGATCGAACATGAGTTGTCGGGTGACCTATCGGTCCATCAAAATATCGTGACATCTTACGTGGCAGTAAATGTGGCCGAAACCACCAGTTGGGTAAAGGAGGATACCTACAACGTATTGATGGATGCCTTCGAATTCACCCCGCGACTAAAGATCAACATTGTGGATCCGA
This sequence comes from Chryseolinea sp., assembly GCA_035489615.1. Lineage (GTDB taxonomy): Bacteria > Bacteroidota > Bacteroidia > Cytophagales > Cyclobacteriaceae > Chryseolinea. The sequence continues at coordinate 5,998 of DATHKA010000458.1, read as the reverse complement.
TGCAGCGCATCGTACCGTTGTTCTCCGGTCAGTTGAATTTTATCGCCTCGCGCGAAGAGAACTACTGGTATCTTTATATCCGCGACCCGCGCAAAGGAAATGTGCTGGAATGCTGGCCTCGGCTGGTCTTCAGTAACGATATCCCCAAAATATCCAGGGAGATTGAGAGCCTGTTTCTCGAATTCCGACCATTCACAACGGAGGAACTATACCTCATGTTGTTAAACAACTACGTACGGATTACTTACAAGCCCATTACGGAAAAGCTCAAATTGCAGGACACTGCCTTTCCAATCTATGAGGGCCTGAATGCCATGCTTAATAACCAATATTGGTTAGGACTGTACTGGCGCAACAACGAGTACGACATCGAGTTTATGAGTGCGGCTTGTAAGCTTTGTCAGGAAACAAATATCAGTAAGATCAACATCATTCCGTGGAAAGCCTTTATCATCAAAGGCATCAAATCGAGTGATCGTTTGCGTTGGCAAAAAGTGATGGGGAAGTTTGGAATCAACGAGCGACATTCGTCGCTCGAATTGAACTGGCACCTGCCCGTAATTGATGCCGAGGCGCTGGAGTTGAAGCGGTTCCTGGTCCGCGAGCTGGATCAACAGGATATCAGCATTCATGGACTTACGTTTACTATAAAGACGCAGCCGGACATGTTTCTCTTTACGTCGGTGGTGATCGAAAAGAGTCTGACGGGCTATGGTGGTTACAACATCCTGTACGCAAAGAATTTCAATCCGAATACCGTCACCTATCTCACCTACGCGACGCACGTGCGCAAGGAAGTTATTCCGTCGTTGCTGGTAGAACTGAGCAAGCTATATTTCCGACAACTGAACCCTGAAAAGGAGCCGTCCAAGGAGATCCGCGACGAGCCAATTGTCGGACGCAGTGCGCTGCCGGTGTATCAATGCTCAAATTGCCTCACCGTGTATGACCCCCGTTATGGCGATGAATTGGCCGGCATTCCACCAGGGTTAAGCTTTAAGGACCTTCCGGAGACGTATCGCTGCCACGTGTGCGATACCGGTAAAAAGTACTTTACGGTACTGTCCGATACATGACCACATCCACCCTCGGGACTGATCGGCGGGGATATTCGCGCGGCAAGTGCATTTGTGGCTTCCGTGATTTACATTTGTAAATTACCAGACCACAATCGCAGCACCCAGGGATGAAGTATGATCTTGCATGGTTAAAGCAGACCTACGATAGCGGTAACCGCCCGGAATTCTTGTTCTTTGCTGATGCGCCTACGGAGCCGTCTGATTCATTCGGACATGCGATGTTAACGCAATGGTATCCGAGTGGTTTCAGTGTGCAGAACGACCGGTACCTCCATGCAGCCCACTGGATGATGGTTAAAAAGGCTAGGTTATTCGACGATGGCGAAGCGGCCTCGGATCTGCTTGCCTTGAAAGAAGACCAGGAGATCATGACTCGCGGCAGGCAGATCGTTGGGTTTGACCAAAAGCGCTGGGACGCACATAAGTTTAGTATCGTGGTGGAAGGTAATTTGCATAAGTTTTCGCAGCATCAGTCTCTGCACAAGTATATTTCGGGAACCCACCCACTCGTGCTGACGGAGGCAAATCCCAATGATCGGGTGTGGGGAATCGGCCTGCCGGAAAGCGCGCCAGGGGCGATGAATCCGCATCACTGGAAGGGTCTTAACCTGCTGGGCTTTGCGCTCATGGAAGTGCGGGATATTTTGGGCGGCCTATCCGAAGTGGTATTGTCGTTTGTTTAGGGCGTCTATAGCGACCGTTGCAGCATACTGGGTCGTATACGAGGATCATAATGTCGATAAAAATTATGGAGGAACAACTTGAAGCAAAGATCAACAACCGATCCATGCCTCCGAGCAGCGTGATCCCGGTGCTTACGTGTCGCGACTTTGACGGGGCTATTTTCTGGCTTTGCGACCGGTTCGGTTTCCGTGAGCGATGGAGGGTAGGGGAACACCGGGCACAGCTCACCTTCGGCACCAGCACGATCGTGGTCACCAAGCAGGCGACCGATCTCGAAATTCACAACAGCGCGATGCTGGTGCGTGTCGACGACGTGATGGAGCACTTCAAACAATTGCGCGACAAGGGCGTTACGGTGCTCCGTGCGCCGCAGGTATTTCCCTATGGCGAAATGCAATATACCGTCGAAGACCCCGAGGGAACGGTGTGGACGTTCAGTGAATCAGTTAAAGACGTACTTCCTGAAGAGTGGGGAGGAATCAGCTCAAATTTGGATTAACCATTCATGATTATTCAACTCGTGCCCATTCGGGCTGAACACCTGGAAGCGATTCGTGAAATCTATCAATACTATGTCGATCATTCTACCGCCACGTTTCACACGGGCCACGTAACTACCGCCGAACTGCGCGAGAAGATTCTGATTGATCATCCACGGTATAAGTCATTTGTAATCGACGTTGATGGCGTAATATGCGGCTATTGCTATCTTTCGCAATACAACAAAAGACAGGCGTATGACCGCACGGCAGAACTGAGCATCTACATCGACCACGCTTTCAAAGGAAAAGGCATCGGGAAGGCAGTGCTCATACAGCTTGAGGAAGTTGCCAAGAGCGTGGGAATCGTTGTTTTACTGGCCATTATTACCGGCGACAACGAGCACAGTATTCACTCATTTTATGCCGCCGGCTACGTGAAATGCGCCGAACTAAAGGAAGTAGGGGAGAAGTTCGGAAAGCTTCTGGACGTAGTATTTTATCAGAAGATTCTATCTTAGTATAAATTACTGCCGATGCTGAAGAATGCTGCCACCACGATCGACGAATTTATCGCTGCGTATCCGCCTGCCGTTCAAGACAAACTCCGAAAGCTGCGCGATACGATCAGAAAGGCCGCTCCTGCTGCCGCTGAAGCAATCAAGTATGGCATTCCCACCTTCGTCCTGAATGGCAACTTAGTCCATTTTGCCGGGTATGAGCATCATATCGGGTTCTATCCCGCGCCGTCGGGGATACTTGAGTTCAGAAAGGAGCTGGCTGCCTATGAATCAGCCAAAGGGTCGGTAAGATTTCCGTTGGACAAGCCGCTGCCGCTTTCGCTCGTGGCGCAGATCGTAAAGTTCAGAGTGGCAGAGAACCTGGCGAAGAAGTCCAAAACCAAAGAGATGAAGAACCGCGCATTGCCATCCAAAGTGGCTAAGGCCGCTGCAAAGTCTGCCAGTAAAGCCACGAAGAAGGCAAAGGCAAAAAAATGACAGATCGTTGCAGAAGCAGGTGACCAGCGCCAGGCACATTTAGGAAACTTGCCCGGTACGAATATCCTTCTTCCGTTCAATCCAATAGTACAATGCCGTCAGCACAAAAGGTGTAAAGATCAGCGTAGAAGTAAGTCCGCCAATGATTACCGTTGCCAACGGCCGTTGAATATCGGATCCGATGCCCGATGATTTCGCCGCAGGAATTAAACCGATAATGGCTACCACCATCATCATCATAATGGAACGAAGCTGACTGGTACTGGCACTGATGATGGTTGCTTCGAGCGTGGTATCGTCCAGATTCCGTTCGCGATTGATAGCGGATATCAACAGCACACCGGCCATCACGGCCAGCCCGAACAGCGAGACGAACCCTACACCAGCCGATACGTTGAAATGATAGTCACGCAGCCACAGGGCGATGATTCCTCCGGCCAGTGCAAACAGTACGCATACGAGTGTCAGCAACGCGTACTTCAAATTCTTGTAGAGCATAAACAGCACGACAAGCACGATGATCACTGTCAGCGGAATGGCAATCATTAACTGCTTGCCGGCCCGTTCAAGATTTTCGAACTGCCCTCCGTAGTTGATGGTATAACCCTGTTCCAGTTTCACGGCGCGTTCGATTTTCGTGCGGGCCTCAGCTACGAAGCCTCCCTGATCGCGTCCCTGAACATTGGTTTTAACGATGAGCAGTCTCTTTCCGTCGGCCCGATACAAGTTTGTTTCGCCGTCCATCAGTTTGATGACGGCGAGCTGATCCAGCGGCACCAGCTCCCCCGTTGCAGAGGTCACCTGGATCGATTTGATCATGTCGATGTTGTTCCGGTTCTCGGGCACGTAACGGAGTACTATGTCGTAGCGTTTGTCGCGATCATAGATCGTTCCCACGGTCTTGCCACCGATCGTGGCCTCCACTATATTTTGAATGTCGGCGATATTGATGCCATAACGAGCCGCCTCCTTCCGGTTGATTTGGATATTAAGCTGCGCCTGTTGTCCTTCTTGTTCCATGCCGACATCTGTGGCTCCGGGCATGTTTCGGATGATGCGCCGGACGGTATCGGCAATGACCCGCATCTTCTGGATATCATAGCCCTGTATGTTGATCGCCAGATCGGCCGCTGAGCCAGTTACCGTTTCCATTACATTATCGATAATGGGCTGTCCGAACGAAATAAACGCCGAGGGAATTTCGCGCCGCATTTCCTGGCGCAATACGTTGATGAGTTCCTGCTTAGTGGTGTCTTGTGACCAAAGTTTGTAGTCTTTCAAAACCATCATGCACTCGGTACGGTTAGAGGGAAACGGGTCAGTTCCGTCGTCGTTACGTCCCGACTGCGTTACGACATTGGCGATCTGCGTGTGGCGCGATGCCACCTGGCGGATTATGGGAGCAATTTTCTGCGTCTCGGTCACCGCAGTACCTGCCGGCAAAAAGGCGCGCATCCAGATCGAGCCTTCATCCAGGGGAGGCAAGAACTCAGTACCCAGGCGCGGAAAGAATGAGATCATTGCCAGCACGACCGTGAATCCGATGATGACTACCAACTTGTGCGCCTTGAGTACCTTATGCAACGATCGACGGTATTGGCGTTCGAGCCAGCTCATCAGATCAATCTTCCTGCGCCATGCAGGAATTTCTTCGTCGTGGTCGCGCTGCAGGTGTTTATTGTAGGCTATGGAGATCAGCACCGGAATCACCGTGAGCGCACAGATCATGGCACCAATCACGGCAAAGGCAAGGGTAAGCGCCATTGGCGAAAACAACTTCCCCTCTACACGCTGCATGGTGAGTATGGGCATGTAGGCCAGGATAATTATCGTTACCGAGAAGAAGATCTCGCGACCCACTTCCTGCGCGGCCGACATCGTCAGTTTGATTACGCCTTCCTGACGTTCTTCGCGCGTGGCAGTCTTGAACTTATGGACGAGGTGAGCCACCATCACGCAGGCACCATCGACGATGATGCCGAAGTCGATCGCACCCAGCGACAGAAGGTTCGCCGGGATGCCGTTGATCTTCATCAGCAAGAAGGCGAACAACAACGCGAATGGGATCGTGAAGGCCACGACCAGCGCTGTACGGATGTTGCCCAGGAACAAAACCAGCACGATCACGACGATGGAGACGCCCTCCAGTAGTGTATGCGATACCGTTTCCAGGGTGTTGTCGACCAGGGACGTGCGGTCATAGATCGGCGTGAGTTTTACGCCTTCCGGAAATTCGTTCTGATGCAGTTCCTCCATTTTCAACTTCAATGCCTTCAGCACCTCCGAAGGATTTTCGCCCCGTCGCATCGATACGATACCTTCTATGCCAGTGTTCACATTTCTTCCTTCCCGGAAGAGTGCATAGCCCAGGATGCCCTGAGGCGGGGGCGGGCCAATTTCTATGCTGGCGATGTCCTTTACGAAAACGGGCACGCCATTAACCGACGCGAGGACGATGTTTCCAATATCCTCTGCGTTGCGAACGGCTCCGATGCCACGAACAGCCAGTCCCTGGCCGCCGCGTTCGACTATGTTTCCGCCGGTATTGAGGTTATTATTTTCGATGGCCGCGATCACGTCGGGTACGCCAATTTTAAACTTCCGCAGTTTCTCTGGTGACGTGAATACATGAAACTCCTTGACGGGCCCGCCAAAAGTGACGACGTCGGCGATGCCGGGCACTTGTAGCAGGGAAGGGACGATAACCCAATCCTGCAGGTCGCGCAGATCAGTAGGGGTTACGTTGGGATCGGCCTCC
>DATHKA010000457.1:0-7606 GCA_035489615.1 Chryseolinea sp. | reverse complement strand
GCCGACAGCTTCGTGGACCTGGTAGCTTTAGATGTTACCAGCGCTGTATCGGTTCATGAAGTAGGTCGAATGGCCGGGGTGTTTAAGCACTATACCGTGATGGGCATGACGGCCGACGTCAATTGTTGTGTGATTACGTCGTGGAAGGAAATGAGTTCAGTTTCGGTCACCCAGTCGGAGTGCGGCTTCGTCGCGCAACCCTGGGGTGGCTTCTATTATAACAGTGGCGTCGCCATGATGGCGGATGCTGCTTCAGCTCTTAGCTCAAAGACCGCCATTGCTCCAGGGAACGGCTCTGGCCCGGGAGTCGGCGGCTCTTTGGCTAGGTTTACAGTTAGCAACGATCACCTCTTCCTGCTTGATGGCAGCGAGGTGATCTCCGTAAATGTTAACAACGAGCAAGACCCGGTGGAGAGCAAGCGCACCGTGATCAATTGGGACATGGAAACGATCTTCCCGCACAAGGACAAGCTGTTTATTGGCGCGCGAACGGGGATGCACATTGTCGACATTTCGACACCTGAGTCGCCCACGTTTGTCAGCACCTATCAACACATTACCAGCTGCGACCCCGTTGTGGTGGACGACAAATATGCCTATGTCACCCTTCGTACCGGTAACACGTGCCAGATGGGTTCGAATCTCCTTGAAGTGATTGACATTGAAAATCCGGCACAGCCCACCCTGGTCAGGTCATTTCCGATGACGAATCCGCATGGGTTGGGGATCGATGAGAATACGTTGTTCTTATGTGATGGAGATGATGGACTGAAGGCTTTTGATGCGAGCGATGTAATGACCATGGGTGATAAAATGATCGCGCATTATAAAGGCATTAACGCGACAGATGTGATCCCCTTTAACAATCTGCTGATGATGATCGGGGAGGACGGGATATTTCAGTACGATTATTCGGATCCGAAGAATATTAAGTTGTTGAGCCAGATCGGGCTTGCGCAGTGAGTTGCTTGGGCCCGGCGTTGGCGCAAGTCTTCCGTGGTAAAAATTCGGTGAAGGTGAATTTGGAGGGAGACTTGTGCCGGACGCACTTGCCAGTCTTCAGACTGGCGTCGATTCATCTCCAGATTACGGCCCACACAAGTCTCCCGCCAGGTGTATTCAAACTTTCGCCTTGTAAATGGGAAGACTTGCGCTAACCTGTCTTGCGCTATGACCTATGCTTGCACTAACCTACCCTTGCGCTAACCCACTACCCACCCTCTATCCCAGCTTATCAATCTCCCCGGCAATTTTCTCCCACTTTTGATTAGCAACGGCCAGTTCCTGCTGCACCTTTTCAAATCGCTCCTTCGCCTGCTGAAGTTTCACATGGTCTTTGAACACCTCCGGGCTCGCCAGATCGAGTTCCGCTTTCGCCTTCCTGCTTTCCAGTGCACCGATAGCCTCTTCCGCTTTTGCCAGGTCGCGTTCGAGCGTTTTTAATGCCGCCGAATTGGTACCGGCTGGATTTGACTTTGCCTGCTGTGGTTTCTCTCCTGCCACCTTCTTCTCTTGCTTCGGCGGTTCCGGCTTCACATTGCCTTCTGTCTTCTTGCGCCAATACTCGTATTCATCGAACGTGCCCGGATATTCTTTGATCTGCTTGTCTTCTATGTACCAGATCTTGTTGGCCACCTGCGACACAAAGTAGCGGTTGTGCGATACCACGACAAAGCTTCCGACATATTGCTCCAACGCCTGAATGAGAATGTTCTCGCTGATGAAATCCAGGTGGTTCGTAGGTTCGTCAAGCAAAAGAAAGTTTGCTTCCGAGATCAGCGTACGCGCCAAGGCCACCCGTGACTTCTCGCCACCCGACAACACCTTTATCTTCTTGAACACATCATCTTCGGAGAACAGAAAGCACCCGAGTACATTGCGCAGCTCTTGTTCCGACTTGCCCGAACCCGCCTGCTTCAGTTCTTCAAGAATTTCGTTTTCAACATGGAGTGATTCCAACTGATGCTGCGCATAAAAAGCCTGGATCACGTTGAACCCCATCGTCCGTTCGCCGTCAACGGCTTCGGTACCCGACAAGATTCTCAGCAGCGTCGATTTCCCTTTTCCATTAGCGCCAATCAAGGCGATCTTATCACCTCGTTCGATCGAGATAGAGGTGTCGCGCAGCAATTCCAGCGCACCGTATGCCTTCGAAACGTTTTTCAACGTCACGATAAAGCGTCCAGGCTGCTGATTGAACTTGAACTTGAAGTTCACAGCCGCTGCGTCATCGACCACCTCGTCGATCATATCCATGCGATCCAGCGATTTGATACGCGACTGAACCTGGCGCGCCTTGGTAGCCTTGGATCGAAAACGCTCAATGAACCGCTCTGTTTGGCGGATCTTCTGTTGCTGATTTTCGTAGGCATTCTGTTGAATCGTTGTCCTGAGCTCTTTTTCTTCGAGATAGAAAGTGTAGTTCCCTTCGTACGTTACGAGCTGCTGATTCGTCACGTCGACCGTTTTAGAGATGACGTTGTCGAGAAACATACGGTCGTGAGACACGACAATGACCGCTCCTTCATAGTTGCGCAGGTAATTCTCCACCCATTCAATAGAAGGCAGGTCAAGGTGGTTGGTAGGTTCATCGAGCATGAGCAATGACGGACGCTCGAGCAACAGCTTCGACAGCATCACACGCATGCGCCACCCACCGCTGAATTGCTTTAATGGTCTATGGAGATCGGCCGTCGTGAACCCGATCCCTTCCAAAACCTCTTCAGCTTTGGATTGAATGGTATATCCGTCGAGGTGTTCATATTTCTCCTGAAGTTTAGTCAATCGCTCGACCAGGCCATCGTCGTAGTCGGTTTCGAGTTTCTTGATGACCTGTTCTATTTCGCGTTCAATGTCAACGACCTCCTTGAATGCACCCATGGCCACCGTGAGGATCGAATCTTCGGATTGATAGGAGAGGAGGTCCTGGTTGAGGAAGCCAATCGTACAGTCGCCACTCTTGCTGATGGAACCCGAATCGAGTTTCATCTCTCCGTTAATTATGCGCAGCAAGGTAGACTTACCCCTGCCGTTGAGGCCGATCAGGCCAATTTTGTCTTTGGGTTTGATGAACATGCTCGCATTTTCGTAAAGCGCGCGTCCACCAATAAAATAGGAGATGTTGGAAACGGAAACCATAATCGCAAAAATAAGGAGGAACAGGCAACTGGTAAGCCTCTTTTATCAATTTGACGAGATCGGACCGTCGAAAAAAAACGCCTGTTTTATCAGGACGAAAAGCCCTATTTTGAGGTGTTATGCTGGATCGCGGGTTCCGGCATCGATTTCAAAGCCTACTTTTATTTCAACGTCAACGCAGAACCACAAGAATATGAAAGTCATGAAAGTTGCAGCGGTGAGCCTCACCGTAATGCTGGCCAGCGGTTATACAGCGGTTCCCGACAAAAAGATGATATCGGCCGGTGGTGGTGAAGCCGCGATTTCCGAATACGCCGAGTCACTGCCTCTCAACACGATCAAGCTGCCGGCAGGCTTCAAGATCGAAGTGTTTGCTGAAGTACCGGATGCTCGTTCGATGGCCCTGAGCCCGTCAGGGATCATCTACGTCGGCAACAAAGACAAGGGAAGCGTGTATGCCATCAAAGACACGAATGGCGATAATAAGGCCGACAAGCGGTGGGAATTGGCGAAGGGACTCAACATGCCCAACGGCGTGGCATTTGCCGACGGTGATCTCTACATCGCCGAAGTGAGCAAGATATCCAAGTTACCAGCCATTGAATCACACCTGGACAATCCGCCGAAGCGCGTAACCGTAAACGAGGATTACCCTACTGAAACCCATCATGGTTGGAAATATATTGCCTTTGGGCCTGATGGCAAACTGTATGTGCCCGTGGGCGCGCCTTGCAACATCTGCGAACGCAAGGAAGAGATCTATGCCAGCATTACACGCCTTAACAAGGATGGATCGGGTCGCGAGGTATACGCCAAAGGTATCCGCAATTCGGTGGGGTTCACCTGGCATCCGCAGACGAAGGCGCTCTGGTTCACAGACAACGGTAGGGATATGCTCGGCGATGACATTCCCTCTTGCGAACTCAACGTTGCCGCTAAGGCCGGCATGCACTTTGGTTATCCGTATTGCCACGAAGGATCGATCAAGGATGAGGAGTTTGGCAACAAGCGCCCTTGCTCAGAATTCACGCCGCCAGCTGATAAACTCGGCCCACATGTAGCACCCCTCGGTCTTAAGTTCTACACGGGTTCAATGTTTCCGGCCAGCTATAAGAACCAGCTGTTTGTCGCTGAACACGGGTCCTGGAACCGCAGTAAGAAAAGTGGTTACGTAGTGGCCTTGGTGAAGGTCGATAACGATAAGTCTTCAGGGCACGAAGTTTTTGCCAGCGGCTGGCTCAACAATGATACGCAGAAGGTTTGGGGACGACCTGTGGATGTGCTGATGATGCCCGATGGGGCCATGCTGATCTCCGACGACCAGGCCGGTGTAATCTATCGCGTGTCGTACGCAAAAGGATAACAGTAAGGCGGCGTGGAAGGAGATCTAAGAAGGCAAGCCGATCAAACGACGACTACTACTTGAGGTACACCGACGCAAAACTGGCGAGCACGGTATTGCCTTCCAGAAGGTCAAGCGTTTCTCCCTTGACAACATAATTGTCGGTCGCTGTCAGCGCCTGGAGCAGAAAATCTTCAACTTTCATTTGATTGGGTTCACACATCATCTTTGTGGAAAATGCGGAAAAGGTGATTTTCTGTCCGTCCTGTTTGAAGCTGCCACCGATGTTATTACATCCGGCGAATCCTTTCAGTCGATTCTCCTGGTCATCGCGCGACAGGATGATATGGACCTCGCGCACGCCTGTCGCGGTTTGAACAGGTTCTCCATTCATCTCGGCGAGACGCCAATACGTGTTTAGCAACGTTGCAGTAGAGGATGTATCCGCCGCGGGCTTGGCACTCTGGCATTGAAAGAGTAAGACAACGATCGCCAGGAAGAGGGAAGCTTTTATTGGTTTCATATTGGCTAGTACGCCATCGCAAAAATGGCCATGCTTAAGAATTCCAAATAGTTTATCGGTACAGATTTACGTCTAAAGGGAAAGTACGGCTATTTTTGCTGCGGCGTACTAGAAGTCGTTCGCAATATCATCAACTTTCTTATCCTTGTCGCTCTTCATGGATTTGTGAACGGGCGGAGAAATATAGGTGAGCACCAACTTGCTTTTTCCTTCCGACTTAAACTTCAATACGATGTTGTCCGTCTTCCAGAAATAGGTTTCATTTTTCATATCGAAGTCGGCGCGGCCATACAGTGACTCAAGCGCTTTCATCAGGCGCGGGTCCTTGGCCGTCCACACACCGATCTCATAGATCGTGTCTTTATACGTTTTCAACTCGACGCGACTGATCTTTACTTCGCCGAGGTTGGTGTAAGCTTCGTTTTCAACGCGATAGACCTTTGCTGGAAACTCGTTTCGTTCTTTAAATTCCTTTTCAAGGATAGTGCCCTTCACAGAATCCACAGGCGTACCCAACTTGATGTCCTTGAATCCATTGCGGCGTTCGAGTTCGGAAAGATCCTGGCCCGACACGAAGTTCGTGGCACTGATGAAACACACCATAACAACGGCCGCAATACGGGCCATGGCAAGAATTGGACGCCACAAGAAACAGAAATGCGCCGGAAGAAAGATGACTCTAAACATGCGATCAATTTAAGAACTTCACCGGAACGACCACCTTTACATCGTCCCACATAAATGCAAGGTCGGCCGATTCATTTCGTTGTGCAAACTGAATGGTAAAGCGTTCAAGTATGTCCGTTGATTTTGCTGCACGGACGTGAAACTTCAGAATGTCGAGGCGAGGGTTGTGGTTGTAGTCACCCCAAAGTCCCAACTCGGTGTTAATAATGATTGTCCAGGTGTCGGGACCAGGGATAGTAAAGACCGAATAGGTGCCCGCCTTCAACAGAAAGCCGTTCAGCGAGATGTTTTTTGTTGTGGTGATTTCGGTAGCCTCGTTAGCGCCCGTGCGCCATACCTTTCCGTATGGAATGAGCTTCCCGAATATCTCGCGTCCTGCCTTATGAGGTTGAGAATAAGTAATTTTGACGTACGTTTCTTTGTATCGGATGGATGCCTGGGCAAATGTGCTGGGCCTTGGCGTCTCATCCTGGTCCTGACCATTCGCAGCTACGCAAGCGAGGCAAAACAGCATGATCCCATAGAGGTTTCGCGGGTGCTTCATACGATTTAAAGTTAGCAAATTCATATACAACAATGCTGCCATATATAATAAGGGTGCACGATTGTCGCCCGACTATCCTATTTTTGGGAGATGAACCTGTCTTTTGCATAAACCGATGACGAACAAGCCCGCGTTCGATGATATATTTATGGAATTGGCCGTGAACCTGGCCAGTCGGTCACACTGCATCAAACGCCATGTAGGCGCCGTGCTGACGAAAGATACCCGCATCATTTCCATCGGATACAATGGCCCGCCCGCAGGTACGCATAACTGTGACGAGGAATGGCCGGAGACGGGATGTCCGCGCGATTCAAAGGGAGGATGCTCGCTGGCCATCCATGCAGAGCAGAATGCGATACTTTATGCGGTGAAGAACAAGACTTCAGTTGAAGGGGCCACGCTCTACATTACGCTGTCACCGTGCCTGGCCTGCTCGCGCATCATCTATTCGATGGGTATCCAAAAGGTTGTCTACCTGAATTCCTACGCGGCGTACAAAGGCATTGCTTCCGACGAAGGCGTGGATTTCCTGAGGAAGTTTGGCGTAGACGTAGAGCACTACCAGGGCAAGCTCACGAACGTCACTCACATGATATGAGGAAGTCCTAAGATCCAGCCGTGAGCGCTTTCTGAAGATCGGTGATCAGCTTCGAGGTGACACCCTTCGTTTTCTTTTCTTTCTCGGCCTCGAATACGGCGATGGCTTTTTCGGTCATTTGGTAGAGGCCTGAAGGATTGCTATCCGCCTTGAAACTACCCAAACACCATTCGATATCGGCCTGCAGCTGCGGTTCGAGCCCCAGCGCCTTCAATTTGGAGAGCGCCTCTTCAGTTGCTTTTTCAATGGAAGGATCTGCGACTTTTGCCTTTACTGGCTTGGCAGTTTTCGCAGGCGTTTTTGAAGGAGTCTTTGCCATTTTGTGAGTTGTTGTGTTGTAAGAAGATGATCTAAATTAAGGGCACCGCGGCGGGAAGACAAGCTGACCGGTTATATTTTTTCCGCAACCGGAGTAGATGAGCTTTGAAACAAGGTTTGTCGGGGCCTGATTTCTAGTGCGTTTCGAAGTTTTGGGAACGTTTTCCGATACAGACTGTGCGCTGTAAGGGCGCAGGGACTTCCGGGCGGAAAGAGCAAAGCAGCAGGGATGCAGATGATCAGTTCCTATGCTATCTGTTACAACGATATGGCTACGCGCGATGTGAAGGTCAGTTGATGGGGTGTGCCTGGTTGACTGTTTGTTTAAATCCAGTATAAGGAGGCCACGGAGAAATTTTTGTTTTCAGGCGTAGTTTAATATGAAGGGTCGTTCTTTTATTACGGTAATGGTAGTAGAGTGCGCCCTTTGTAGGATGGTTAAGCCAGAGGCCG
>DATHKA010000456.1:0-4342 GCA_035489615.1 Chryseolinea sp. | reverse complement strand
TGGCGTCCGAAGAAAGTATCGTTAGTTCCTGCGATGAACGAAATCGTCTTTCCATCGGGTGATACGCGGGGATCGCTGATTGGCCGATGTTCGAGTTTGAGGAGTTCCTGTAAATGGCCACCGTCGGCATCCATCCTCCAGAGAGAACCCGATCGCTCCAGGTCAGGCGTCCGGGAGAACTTCGTGGAACTGCAAATAATGCTCTTGCCATCTTTGCTCCATTGCGCACCTACGAATCGTTGGAATCCTGACGTGATCTGCCTGGCCTCTGAGGCGGGTTGCGCGGCAGCCACAAAGAGGTGCTCCAGTTTCTCCTCCGGGTCGAGGTCGAGTTCTCCCTGCAGGTCAAGACGGGTCAGTACCCGGGGATTTTTGTCGTTGTTATTTTTAGCCAACCATGCGCGTACATCCTGCAGCGATCCATCGGGTGAGGCCTTGGTAGAAGATTTTTCAGCGTCGGTAAGCAGGCTCCAGTTGGGTTCATCCTGCGGCGTTCTGCCCGGGCGATCGTAGGTCCACGGTACGTCGCCTTTGATAGTACTCAAAGGCATTGAAGAGGTGAATAATATCGACTTGCTGTCAGGATGCCACATCGCCTGCGAGGCACCGTACTTCGCCCGGGTTACGGCAAATGCCTCTCCGCCAGTCATGGGCAGAACCCATATCTGAGGTTGTTCACCATCGGCACGCACAAAGGCAATCGCCGTACCATCGGGCGACCACCTGGGTTGTCCGTCGCGACGATCTCCAAAGGTAAGTTGAGCCGGTTGCCTGACACCCGTGACATCCAGCAGATACAAGTTTTGGGTATAGATGAATTCAGTCGTTTTCTTCGCCGCATCTTCCTTTGATTTTTTACGGGTAACGACGGCAATTGCGCGTAACCCGTCGGGAGACAGGCTCAACTGGCTTACCGTGACGATATTCATCAGGTCGGAAGCCACCACATAAGGCTTCTTGTCCTGAGCTGTGAGCAGCGGTGCGCTTGTAACCAAGAGCAGCAGCGGCAGGAGGACTGCTTTCATGAGTAATTGTGGGTTAGTTTTTAGTTGCCTCACCATCGCCATCTGGCTTGACGCGAGGCAATTTAAAACTAAAAATCGACCCTGACCCAGGGGTACTTTGTACTTCCGCCTTTGAATTGTGGCCGTCGAGGATATGTTTCACAATGGCGAGGCCCAGTCCGGTTCCACCTTTTTCACGGCTGCGACTCTTGTCAACCCGATAAAAGCGCTCGAAGATGCGCGAAAGGTGTTCGGGTGAAATGCCCTCCCCGGAATCGATCACATGAGCGCTGATGTTTTTCTTGCCGACTTCAAACCTCACAAAAACCTCGCCTCCATTGAATGAGTGCTTGATAGCGTTTGAGACCAGGTTAGTAAGCACCTGGTTAATGCGCTGCCAATCTGCATGTACCCACGCCTTTCCCAGCTCCCCTTCCACGCGAAGCTTTACCTCTTTTTTATCGGCCTTCTCTTCCAGTTGTTCAAATACTTCTTCCGTTAGTTTATAGAGATCTATGCTTTCGAAATGCATTTTAATTTGTCCGGTCTCTATGTGCGACAAGGTGAGCAAGTCCTGCACCAGCATGTCGAGCCCATCGAGACTTTTGGCTGCCTTCTTAAGAAATTTGGTGCGTACGTTCTTGTCATTAACCGCGCCGTCAAGCAGCGTATGCACGAACCCTTGCGCGGCAAAAATCGGCGTCTTCAGTTCATGGGAGACGTCAGCAATGAACTCGCGCCGAAAGGCCTCCAGTTTTTTCAGCTCATCAATTTCCTTTTGCTTCAATTCGGCAAACGAATAGATGTCTTCATTAATCGTTCTCAATGGATTGAGCGGTGCCGATTTTTGCTTGTCGATCTTCGAGAGCTCTTTCTTTTTAAGCTTGTCCATGAGCTTGTGGACTTTATTGATCTCTCTGAAGATGAGAAACTCGAGCACGACGAATACGAGGAGATAAGAAACCGAGAAACTCACGCCAAAGGCGGCCAGCAGGGCGCTGCTATCAACACTTTTAAATAGAGAAAGAAATAGCGAGGTAATGAGTGCTATGCACACCGCCAGCAAGAGGGCCAATCCCCGTGAACTGTAAACCATGGCCGAAGATAGGCGTTATCGGGTTTAGTTGGCATTACCGGCTTTGAAAGTCTCGCGATATGAGGAGTCAGTTAAGGCTGAATTTGTAGCCGACACCTTTCACCGTGGTAATGAAGTCGTCGCCGATTTTCTCGCGCACTTTTCGGATGTGTACATCGACGGTACGAGCCAGTACGTAAACATCGGAACCCCAGATATTCTGCAGCAGATCTTCGCGGCTGAACACTTTATTTGGGTTTTGTGCGAGGAAGTAAAGCAGTTCAAACTCCTTCTTGGGAAGGTTGATCTCCTTGCCGTTGATCTTAATAGTATAGCTTGTGCGGTCGATCGTCAGGTCGCCAATCGTTATCGTACTGGAAGGCGAAGTCTTTTTGGAATCACGACGAAACAATGCGCTGATCCGGCTCATGAGGGCGCGCGGCTTGATCGGTTTGTTGATGTAATCGTCGGCGCCCACATCGAACGCGGCGACTTCGGAATACTCCTCAGACCGTGCAGTCAGGAACACCACAAACGTCTTTTGTAATTCAGGAATATCGCGCAGGAGCCGACAGGTTTCGACGCCATCCATCTTGGGCATCATTATGTCCAGCAACACCAGGTCGGGAATAAACTTCTTCGCGATGTCTACCGCCCTTGAGCCGTCCAGTGCCGTCTTCACTTCGTAACCACTCTTCTCCAGATTGTATCGCAGAAGTTCCAAGATTGGTTCTTCATCGTCGACCACAAGCACCTTGTGCATAGGCTTGCTTCCCATATCTTGCATTTTGCTCAAAATTAGATACAAACGGACCGAATCAAAATCCACAACAGTTTCTTAACAATTCCTTAAGGACGCGTAACAATTAGGTAACAGGGAAAAGTGGGTAAAGATTCAGGCTAAAATTGACAATTGACAATTAAACCTCGCCTATCGGCTCGGTTGGGCCCCAGCGTTGGGACCTTGTTAAGAAGCTTCTTACTGACTATTGAGTTATTCCCTGCTCAGGCTAAAATCGCCCGAAGGGCGGTCTTAATTGTCAATTGTTAATTGTTATTTGTCAATTCTAAAGAAATGGATACCTCTCACTCAGATAAGCGATATACTCTCTTAACGATGCGAATTTTCCCCTTTCCTCCCAAAAAACGCTTTGCTTCTCCTGGTATTGGCGGAAGTTCATGAAGTAGGCGTTGTTTGGAAGGCGATTTCGGAAGCGCTCCGAGGGCTTGGTCGTCTGGCCCAGCGACAGGGTGTCGAGTTGCTCGACGATGTGGGTAATGGCGTTCTTCTTTTGCATCCGTTTCGTATCGTCGGTTAGCTCAGGGGCCATGTTCTTGTAGAGGCTGTCGAGATAACGCGCGCCGCGCAGCATGTGGTCGACATACTTAAGATAATCCTTGTCTTCTTCCAGGTAAGTGCGGTAAGGCAGGCTGATTGCGCCGAAACGGTCGATGAGAAACTTTTCGGTACCGCGATCGCCAATGAACGTCGCGAGGTTTTCATTGAAATCAACGCTGTCTTTCACAAAGATGGTGGCGTGCGACATTTCATGAATGATGAGATTTGCCAGGTCGCCCTCGCTCCGGTTTAACATCTTGCTGAGGATAGGGTCGGTAAACCAACCCAGCGTTGACCAACCTCCGGGATTTCTCACGATCACATCCCATCCCTCCCCCTCGAGCTGGTCCCTCAGATTGGCCGCACGCTTCTCGTCGAAAAACCCCTTATAGGGTACCGTTCCCACAATCGGGAATTTCCATTCCTTAGGCTCAAGTGCAAAGGGCTTGCAAGCCATAACCACCCACATGATCTCTTTGCCTTTTTGATCGTACATGGTCTTATAGTTCTCGGTGTCTTTAAGACCCAGTGAGTCGATCGCATATTGCCTAACCTCATCTATGAACAGCAGGCGCTGTTTGAGCGAATCGGGAAAATTGGGGTCTGCCAGGAACTCTGACACGGGGCGCGCCTTCCACACAATACTCAGCTGACCGTACCCTTGTCGTGCGGCATAGGCAACGAGGTCCCAGTACACCATGGTGAGCAAGAGTACAACGGCGAGCAGGCCAACAAGAATGCGTTTGAAGAGCTTACGTCCGTGCATGAAGGTGCAAGATTAGGTTGCGTAGTGGCGCAAACAGGGAACATTGCTGATACTTTTTTATAGCTGATGAGGAATCTCTCTGGGTCATTTCCCGCGCTTGAGTTATTATGAGGTTGCAATATAAAAACGTTTGACAGTAGTTGTCACGACCGGATTTG
>DATHKA010000455.1:0-8746 GCA_035489615.1 Chryseolinea sp. | reverse complement strand
AAAGTCTATTCGCCGGAAGGTGTTGCCCAAAGTCCAGTTCACGATGTGCTGCGATAAAACGTCGCCGTTCGGTATGATGATATCCGCGCCGTCAGTAGTGGCGAGGGTACTGGAACGAAGTCCGATCTCTTTGACGCGGCCCGAATGACTTCCAACTTCGACGCTATCGCCCACCTTGAGTGGTCGATCGAATATAAGAATGATGCCCGACACAAAGTTGTTGACAATGTTCTGAAGGCCCAACCCTATCCCTACACCTAACGCGCCGAGCACGATGGTGATTCTGTCGACGGGAAGGCCGGACGCCGACACGGCCAGCAAATAGCCTGCGCTCAGCACGATCAGTCTTGTCACTAACAACTTTGATCGATGCGCAAGACCCTCACTATCGTCGTCACCAACGTCGCCCAGCACGTAGCCCACGTATCGCTGCAGGAAATGTGCGAACCAGATGATGAGGAAAAACAACAGGATGCTGCCGAAGCTGAAAGAAATGCTGCCCACATAACGTGGTTCGTTCAAAAATTCCGTGATCCTGATATACAGGTTATCATACAGGTTCAGGTTCGAAGTAAAAACGATGAGCCACATGACCACAACCACCCAAAGCAGTGGTTTGCGAAAGTTATAGACGATAAAAGTATGATCGAATGCATGGTCGAGGTGGTTGCGCGTCCGACTCGTATGGATCTGCAAGAGCAAGGCTTCAATAAGGATTTCCATGAGGGCCGACAAACCCATCACTTGAGTTATGGCAAAGATGGACGTCGCCCCCAGCATCTGCGATAGGGTGATGCGGCCCGCCACATTGAAAATGACGGCCAGCACATACATGCCGATCTGCAGAAAAAGTACAAGCTTGATGAAACGTCTGAGTTGAATGTTCGGAGGAAGAACCCTCAAAAATTGCAGCGCCAGGGCAGCGCCGCCTATATTCATAAGTATGATAAAAAACCGCTGCCATATCGACGGTACGAGAATGTGACTCGTGAACGTAAATAGCAGGAACAACACGATCACACCTATCCATGACAGGAACATCGGCCGTGGCCACTGCCTCCGATACAGGAAGGTGAGCGCTATTAACATTAGAAATTGAACGAATTGCGCATAGGCTCCCGGTGCGTGAAGATCAAATAGTGGCGCAATGCTGAAGATCACGGCGAAAGCAGAAGCAATGGGCTGCTGCGGCAGATAAGTAATGTCATACTTCTTCAGCGTAGCGAGTTTATCTTCCCGTTTGAGGAAACGCAGGTTTCTCATCACCCACCACAAAAAGGCGACACCGATGATCCAGCGTATGAAGCGATTTTCCGACGACGTAGCAAAGTATAGGTCGAGCGCCCGTTCGTCGTCCGCGAACAGTTTACCGATCGTCTCGTGTTTTACTGTGCCTTCAGTGCGTGGCTCCCATAGATAATTCATCTCTTTGGAAAAGATCTTTGCGCCCGCCGTGCTTAGCTGATTCTCGAGCTGCCCTGTAAGCTGCGCCGATCTGATGGACCCTGCAGAAGCCTGCCGCTTAAAAGTATTAATGGTGGTAAGGCTGCTTCGCAATAGGCTATCCGTTGTACGTCGCCTGGAACGTACGCCACTCAGCTGGATCATAAATCGTTGACGCGCAACGGTGTCACGATATAGCTGGCGGATCAATGTGTCACGGCGGAACAAGCGCATCTTTGCCCGCAAGGCTTCCAGTTCTTCGTAACGTTCTTTGAAGTCGGCGTTATAGCCGCGCAGGTCTCGCTGCACGTTGGCGAGCAGTATCTTCAGCATTTCCAGGTTCCTGAGGTTGAGTGTCTGGTCATACAACGACAGGCTTCGTTCCACAAAATTAATGACCGTGTCCGTGTCACTAAGCTTCGATCCGGCATTCATGATCTCGGGCCCGAGCTTGGTCTCCCCTTGGATGGAGTCAAGCTTTTGGTAGATGCCTTCCAGGTGAAGCATATACTCTGCTTCAGTGGCGCTTGCGGAATCTGCAAACATCGTAAGCGAGTTTCCGCGGTCCCGGCGTGGCCGATCGACCTGAGGTTCCTGGGCCAGGACGATGGTGAGTCCAGTTAAGACTAAAATCCAGGTGATAACAAACGGGCGTTGGAAACGAAAAGTCGGTGCCATAGGTGTAAACGCTGTGGGCCAAATGTAAAGTGTATTCGGGAAATAGCAGGGAGAACTACAGATATTGCGAAATCAGATGGCAGAAACCGGGCATCTACCCGGCATTTTGGTTCGCCAGGGCCTGGCGACCCTTGGGGGCTATTTTGGTTCCATAAATCTCAATTGACTTCATCAATAGCTGGTGCGAGGGACCACCTACGTCCATATGAGCCGAGAACCGCGTGAGCCCGAACAGTTCGTGCATGTGGAGAATCTTGTCAACAACCTCGCTGGTGTCGCCGATGAGGTAGGCACCTTCTTTGCTTCGTCCAAATTCGAATTGTTGGCGATTGTAAGGGGGCCATCCGCGGCTGCTGCCCACCCGTGTCATCTGCGCCGCGTAAACAGGATAATAAATATCAGCCGTTTGCTGGCTCTCCTCACCGAAGAAACTGTGCATGTGCACGCCCACCTGAAAGGCATCCATGCTGTGACCGTACTGCTCGTACAATTCCTTATAATACTTGAACAGGGGTTGAAATTGAGTCGGGTTTCCGCCGATAATGGCAAACATAACCGGCAAACCCAGGCGTGCTGCGCGCACAACCGATTCGGGCGTTCCGCCAACCGCGACCCAGACATTCAATTTATTATTCATCGCACGTGGCAACACTTGCTGATCCTGCAAGGGTGCGCGGAACTTGCCATTCCACGTAACGCGTTCCGACTGGTTGATCTTCAGCAACAATTCGAGCTTCTCCTCGAAGAGGGCATTGTAGTCGTTGAGATTGTAGCCAAACAACGGAAACGATTCAACGAAGCTTCCGCGTCCGGCCATGAGTTCAGCACGTCCGTTGCTTATCTGATCAACCGTAGCAAAGCCCTGATATAATCTCACTGGATCCGATGAGCTCAGCACGCTCACGGCACTGCCGAGCTTAATATTTTTCGTAACAGAAGCAGCGGCCGCCAACACGACCTCAGGTACCGAAACGGCGTAGTCAGGACGATGGTGTTCACCGATACCGAAGAAGTCGATGCCTACCTCGTCCATCAGCTTTATCTCCTCTATCAACTCGCGTAAACGGGCGCCGGCGGGCTGAACCTCTCCTTTGTCGCTGTAGTGATTGTCGCCGAACATACCAATGCCCAATTCCATATTGTTTGCTTTTGTTGTGGATCGTGTCTCGTGACGACGCCACGAAAGCTGACCTTACCGGGTATTATTCAGGGACCTTTTCATACTCAAGCGTGCCGGTGGATTCGCTGCTGATTACGCGTCTCTGCGCGTCAAAATATTCCACTTTAAACGGCACGGTAACAATGCTTATCTTGACCGTAAGTTCCTTATTGTCGCCCGAGAGACTCCATTTTCCCTTTCTTGACTTTTTTCCGACGACGCCCTGAAACTCGCCACCCTCCTTGAACACCTGGTAGGTATCTTCTTTGATCTCTTTGTCCTTACCGTTTTTAGTTTCTTTTACAAGCTTCCACTTGCCGATCAACTCTTTCGAAGTCTGGGCCTGCACGACTATTGCGCAGAAGCATAAGCCCAATATTAAAATAGCTTTCATATCATTTTAACTTAAGTGGCTACATTAGAAGCCACAAGTTAATAGGGTGACACGGTAGTTCAAAGTTTAAAGCTTTATCATTGTAGTGCACATGTTTTCGACAGGGACGTTCTGTTGCTGACGAAGAGGTAGGTGGCTTTGTTACCGGTTTCGAGTCTTATTGGATATGGCTGCATGAAAACGCTCTGGAGATATCTCAAACCCCAAAGGGCACGCATGGCCCTGGCGTTGGCATTTGCCTCGGTAGCGCAATTACTCACCCTGATCGATCCCATTATCTTCGGAAAGATCGTAGACCGCTATGGCATCCGTGTGATAAAAAATCCCGATGGCCACGTGCTGCGCGAAGTAAGTCTCTGGCTTGCCGTGGCACTCGGAATAGCGCTTCTTTCGCGACTGGCGAAGGCCACACAAGACTTTTTCTCGAAGGAGATTGTTGCCTGCTTTGGGAAACAGATATTCACTGACGGCCTCCGTCAGACTTTGCGTTTGTCCTTCCAGGAGTTCGAAGACAGTCGCAGTGGTGAAACCGTATCGATCCTTCAAAAGGTGAAGACTGACACCGAAAGATTCGTCAACTCGTTTGTAAACGTAGTATTTTCTTCATTTGTCGGAATCGGGTTTCTCATTTGGTACAGCATCACGAGAAGTGGCCTCATCATTCCCATTTTCCTGGTCGGAATACTGTTGCTTGGTACCTTAACGGGTCTTCTTTCGAATCGCATCAAAAAGATCCAACGCACGATCAACCGGCAGACGAATAAGCTAAGCGGTACTATTACTGAAAGTCTGCGAAACATTGAATTAGTGAAGAGCCTGGGGCTCACTTTTCCTGAAATCAGAAGGCTTAGCGATATGACCGAACACATATACGCCATGGAAATGGAAAAAGCCAGGAGAGTAAGTATCCTGTCATTTTCGCAAGGCGCAGCGCTGAGTCTGTTGAAACAGTCGGTTCTCTTCATGTTGTTATGGCTGATCTTCCGGGGTCAATTGTCGACAGGAGAATTGATTGCTATGCAGTTTATTTCCACCGCCATCTTCGGGCCATTGCAGGATCTTGGAAACATCATTGTACAGTATCGCGAAGTGGAGACATCACTAACCACTTTCGATCATCTCATGCAGCGACCCATTGAACAACGACCGCCCGACCCGCTGGAGGTTGGTGACATCCGGACCATTCGCTTCGACCGGGTCATCTTTCGCCACGCCACGGCTACTAGCAACGCCGTAGATGATTTGTCATTCGAAGTACGCCGCGGCGAAACAATCGCTTTCGTAGGGCCTTCAGGGTCAGGAAAATCAACCTTGCTGAAACTGCTCGTCGGATTGTATCGCCCGGTTAGCGGTGGCATTTATTTTAACGACGCGCGCTCGAGTAGGCTGCGCTACAATCCCCTACGCCGACAAATGGGTTTTGTCACGCAAGATACACAGCTGTTTGCGGGAACCATTCGTGAAAATCTCAGGCTCGTAAGACCGGACGCCACGGACATCGAACTTATAGAAGCCATGGAAAAGGCCGCTGCTTCTAACATCATTCGGCGATCACCCCTGGGATTGGATGCTGTGCTCGGTGAGGGAGGCATAAAACTATCTGGTGGCGAGAAGCAGCGTCTATCGATTGCACGCGCGCTCGTGCGCCATCCGCGCATGCTTATCTTCGATGAAGCCACTTCAGCGCTTGACTCTATAACCGAAGAGGAAATCACAAACACCATCAGAAGGATATCTGCAGACCGTGAGCAAATCACCATCATGATTGCACACCGGCTGTCCACTATCATGCATGCCGATTTGATTTACGTGTTGGAAAAAGGCAAGATCACAGAGACGGGAAAGCATGAGGAGCTATTGCAACAAAAGGGCTTGTACTTTGCCATGTGGCGCCAGCAGATCGGCGAACGTCGTTAACTCGATCTGCAGAATGCGCAATCCACCCGCCAGAATGTCGTAATCAGGCACATGGTAATCCTACGCGATTAGCCATTTTTGAGCTCGCCAACCCACAGCATTCATGATTGAACCAGCGGACAACATACAACAAGAGACTTCAAAGGCAGGTCGGAAAGAATGGATCGGCCTGGTTGTCATCGCCCTCCCCTGCCTGTTATATTCCATGGACCTGACCGTGCTCAATCTGGCAATTCCCACAATCAGTGAAGAGTTAAAGCCGAGCGGAACAGAGCTTCTCTGGATCATCGACATTTATGGATTCATGGTGGCGGGAATGCTGATCACCATGGGAACCTTGGGTGATCGCATTGGAAGGCGAAAGCTGCTGCTTATCGGGGCGGCTGCGTTTGGTGTGGCTTCGGTGTTCGCAGCATCCGTGCGTTCGGCCGAACTGCTGATCCTGAGTCGGGCAGTGCTGGGAGTGGCCGGCGCAACGGTAGCGCCATCCACATTGTCACTCATACGCAACATGTTTCACGATGAGAAACAGCGAACATTCGCCATCGGTATGTGGATAACGGCTTACTCTGTAGGCGGCGCCATAGGCCCATTGGTCGGCGGGTTGTTGCTGCAGTATTTTCACTGGAGCTCGATCTTCCTGGCCAATGTGCCAGTCATGCTGCTATTGCTGGCCGTGGGACCGAAATTCCTTCCCGAATTCAAAAATCCAAATGCTGGCAGGCTGGACTTCGCCAGCGCTTTGCTCTCCCTGGCAGCCATTCTTTCCGTCATTCTCGGTTTTAAACTAACGGCCGAGCAGGGCATTAATCTTACCGCCTCGACCTTTGTCGTCACGGGCCTTATTCTCGGTTGGCTATTTATCAAACGTCAGAGAAAATTGAAGGACCCATTGATCGATCTTAATCTCTTCAAGCGATCGTCGTCATTTGGCCTCTTGTTGTCTATGAATACACTAAGCATCTTCACGACATTTGGGTGCTACATTTTTATTTCGCAGTATCTGCAACTGGTTCTCGGGCTTTCTCCACTCGTAGCCGGATTGTGGACGTTACCCTGGTCGTTGGGTTTTATTGTTGGTTCGGTGGTTACTCCAAAGATTGCCAATCATTTTAAAAAGACGACAATTATGGCATTCGGACTATTGCTGGCTGCACTCGGCTTTGTTGTGCTTGCCCGGGTAAGCAGCCTGGGGCTTACGGCAATCGTCGGCAGCTCTATCCTGTTTTCGTTTGGTCTCGCACCGCTCTTCACGTTGATCACCGACATGATCCTAAGCGCCGTTCCACCGGAACGCGCAGGCACCGCGGGCGCGCTTTCGGAGACCAGCTCTGAACTTGGCGGGGCACTCGGTATTGCGGTGCTAGGAAGCATCGGCGCCGCGATCTACAAACTGCGCATGACGAGTGACTTGCCGTTGGGTCTGAGCGGGGAAGACAGAGAAAACGCCGTCAGTACAATCGGTGGTGCCATGGCCGTGTCGGCCAAACTACCGAGAGACATCGGAACGTCATTGAAAGAAGTGGCCGAATATTCATTTATCCATTCTATAGAAACAATGGCGATAATAAGCTCAGCGATGTGCGTTTTGCTCGCGCTGACGGTGTTGTATGTATTTCGTAAAGCGACCCGTTAACGAACGGCCAGCACCTGGTCAACTCATAACCTGTCGGTGAGGTGAAAAAATGGTAAACAACTGCCATTCAATTGTTACATTCAACGCATGCAAAAGACCGCCATCATTACCGGCAGTACGAGCGGTATCGGACTTGCCATCGCCCGCCGGTTTGCCAGCAAAGGATTCAACCTGGCATTCAATGGTCTCGAAAATAACGGCGCCGATATTGCCGCGAACGTTGCGCGAGAGTTCCCTGTAGAATACCTCTTCTCCGACGCTAATATGCTCGACCCGGCGTCGCTGCAAAGTTGGGTATCCGATATCCTATCACACTGGGGCCGCATTGATGTACTGATCAACAACGCAGGCATTCAGCACGTCGCTACCATTGAAGATTTCCCATCCGGCAAATGGGAAGAAATCATCCAGGTAAATCTCATGGCTCCCTTTCATCTCATCCAGGCCGTGTGGCCTGCCATGAAACAGCAACGGTTTGGGCGTATTATAAATATGGCTTCCGCTCATGGCCTGGTTGCGTCTCCCCTCAAGAGCGCCTACGTATCGTCAAAGCACGGGCTGGTCGGGCTCACCAAGTCTGCAGCATTAGAGGGCGCCCCTTATGGTATTACCTGTAATGCTGTTTGTCCCGGCTACGTCAATACGCCCCTCGTCGCGAAACAAATCAACGATCTTTCGAAGCAACAGGGGATTCCCCAAGAGCAAATTGCCCATGATTTCTTCCTTCAAAAACACGCCATCAAAGAATTCATCCCGGCAGAAAGCGTCGCCGCGCTATGTCTGTTTCTCGCCTCCGATGAGGCGGCGGCGATCACGGGTGCAACCCTGCCGATAGACGCAGGATGGACGGCTCAATGACCGGGTTGTTGAATACATCAACGTCGCGAGAACCACTGCTTGCGGCGTCAAAGAATTTTTCACGCCGGGAATAAAGCAGTACCGTGAAGGTGGTAGTTACCAGCAGTTAACCGATGGTCTCTGCCAAACATCGCTTTGACGCAGTCATCGTCAAATGGAAGTTAAGTGGGCAGTATCCCATTGACCTCGTTTAGCCGTGTCGGCAACATAGGCCGAGAAGTCTCTGGCTTTTCTACCAAGCAACCGTTCTATGTCGGTCGTAATACTTGAGTTTCGGCCATCCAACACTTCTGTGAAAAGGTAGTTAACCAACCAGATGTGACCTTCCGGCACCTGATACGAGCGCAACATCTCGTCATATTGATCCAACGAGAGCGGCTGAAAGGCAATGCTTCTGCCCGTGGCGGCGGCGATCTCGTGAATGGCCTGTTCGAACGATAGCAGCCTCGGGCCGGTAAGCTCGTATGTTTGGCCGTGGTGCTCATCTTCCAACAGACACTTTACTACGACGTCGGCTATATCGTCGGCATCGGTGAATGGCTCCAGTGCCGACGCCCTCGGCAGCGCGACATGACCAGCCAGGATCGGCTCCAGAAAAATACTTTCACTGAAGTTCTGACTAAACCAGCTTGCCCGCACGATGGTCCAGTTTTCGGCTCTT
>DATHKA010000454.1:0-15330 GCA_035489615.1 Chryseolinea sp. | reverse complement strand
TCCTTGCCGTCCTCCCACTTAATCGTCTCCTTCGTTCCAGACGTGCTGCGGCTTTTGAATTTGGTGTCACTTGATGTATCCCAGAAAATGACGTCTCTATATTCGGGGTGAATGCCTTTTTTCATAGCTTTTTCGTGTTTCTCCTAAAAAGGACTGCAAAGATAAGGACTGTTCCTAAAATTACAAGGGGAGAGCCGCATTTTCGACAGGGCGGCAAGGTGGGCAAAATGCCTTAATTTGCCGGCTGGATTGTTCAAAAATGATAAGATATAACGTTTGCATAGTGCTTTTGGTGCTCACTTTCACCACATCGCACGCACAAAGCAGCTTTGCCCCGCTCAACGAAGACTATTATCATAACATCGATCGGTACGAAGTAAAGTCTGGCGTGGTCACGCCGGAGTTCTTCACTAACATAAAACCCTACAAGCGCTCTGAGATCGTCGCCTTTTTTGACTCCCTGGAGCACGCGGGCCTCATTAACTCACGGGCCGACAGATTCAATTATGAGTACTACATGAACGACAGCTGGGAATTTTCCCGCGCCGAAACGAGCGATTCCAAACGGCCATTTTTAAAGGTATTCTACAGAAAAAAATCGGACCTCTACCACGTCGACGAGAAAGCCTTCGACCTTCACGTGAATCCCGTTCTTATGCTTTCGGCAGGTAGCGACAACCGCCGGGATGACATGGTGTATTACAATACGCGGGGGGTCGAAGTGCGCGGTATGATAGATCGCAAGGTCGGGTTCTATACCTATTTTACCGACAATCAGGGAGTTCTTCCCAGCTATGTTTGGGACGAGATGGCCCGGAATCCGGTCATTCCGCACGAAGGATTCTGGAAGGAATTCAAGTCCGGCAAAGGGGTTGACTTTTTCCAGGCGCGCGGCTACATCACCTTTGAGGCAACCAAGCACATCAATCTGCAATTTGGCCACGACCGCTTTTTCATTGGAAATGGCTATCGATCGCTCATCTATTCCGACTATCCTCCACCCGCCTGGTTTCTCAAGATGGACGTCAAAGTCTGGAAGCTCAATTATTTCTTTATGCTGAATCAAATGACTGCCGACGTAAGCGGGAGTCTGGGTGGCCTTCGCGACATGGATGGCGGGTATCCCGACAAGTTCGTGGCGACGCACCACCTGGCCGTTAACATCGGAAAAAAGCTTAACATCGGCGTCTTTGAATCGGTTGTTTTCAGCCCTGACGATTCGCTCGGATCGAACCATTTCCGGCTGGACTACCTGAACCCGATTATTTTTTACCGCGCCATCGAGCAACAGAACGGAAGCACCGACAACGTTTTGTTGGGCATGGACTTTAAGTGGAATGCTGTGCGGAAGCTGTCATTCTATGGCCAATTCGTGCTCGATGAATTCGTTCTTGACCACATCAAGGATGGCGATGGCTGGTGGGCCAATAAATTTGCCGTGCAGGCGGGTGGAAAATATGTTGACGCTTTTGGCGTCTCTAACCTTGACCTTCAGGGAGAATTTAACCTTGTGCGCCCTTATACGTATTCCCACAGCACCACGTACGCCGACTACAGCAGCTACAAGCAACCGATCGCACATCCTCTGGGTGCGAATTTGTATGAGCTGGCGGGAATTCTCCGCTACCAGCCGCTGCCACGTCTTTCGGTCATGGGAAAACTCATATATTCAATTCAGGGGAAAGATACCGTCGGTGTGAATTGGGGCGGCGACATATTAAAGAACAGCGATACCCGCCAGCAACAATACGACAATGAGATTGGCCAGGGCGTGAGAACTGAAGTCATGTTTGGAACGCTCACGTTGTCTTATATGTTAAAACACAACCTTTTCATCGATGCTTCGGTGGTGCTGAGGCGCAGTGAAAGTGTGGTTCCGCAATACGACACTAATACTACTTTAAGCTCACTGGCTTTGCGCTGGAATATTCCCCGCCGGCTATACGAATTCTAGTACGTCTTAGCCGTGATAACCTCCTTCCTTTTATTTCTCTTATTTTTGCCATGACGTACTAGCCATCGATGAAAATTTATCTTCGTATTCTACAATACACTCCGAACGCCCGGGCACAGTTTCTCAAGTTCCTATTCTTCTCCGTCATTGGTGCGCTGTTCAATGCGATCTACCTGGGTCTTCTTCAGCCTTTGATCGAATTGCTGTTTCTTCAAAAGATAGATGTTAACGCACCGGTTGAACCCTCCTTTTCGCTGTCTATTCGCTTCGCCCGGGAGTGGTTTCAATATCAATTCTATACCTCGTTACAGACGAAGGGACCTGCCACAACCTTACTGTTGGTTTGTTCGCTGGTCGTGCTTTTTGTGTTGTTGGCGAATACCATGAGATACCTCGAACGGCTCATTGCTTCACGCGTGAAGGTTGATGTGGTGAAGAACCTTCGCATTCATTTGTTTGACAGTGTCACAAAATTGCACATCGGTTATTTCAGTGATCAACGCAAAGGCGACCTCATATCACGCTTTACCAACGACGTGAGCGAAGTGGAGAATACCGTGCTGAACCTGTTTCGGGCAGTTCGGGAGCCCATCACGCTAATTGTATTCATTACTATGTTGTTTGTCATTTCCGTGAAGCTCACCTTCATTACCATGATCATCCTTCCTATAACGGGGGCGATCATTGCGTCGATTATCAAGCAGCTCAAAGTGAAAGCTACCCTGAGCCAGGAAGCGATGGGTCGAATCGTCAGTATTTTGGATGAGACGTTTAGTGGTATGCGGGTGATCAAGGCATTTAATGCGCGTGGATTTATTGCCGACAAGCTGGAAGCTGAAGCTTCATACCATCGAAAAGTAAACTTTTCCATTTCGCGCCGAAACGAGTTGGCGTCGCCGCTATCCGAATTTTTGGGAGTGACGATCGTAGCAGGCATATTATTTTATGGCGGCTTGTCCGTCATTTCGGGAACCGGTGATTTAACGCCTGCTTCTTTTTTTACATTCCTGACCGTCTACGCCAATATGATTCAGCCTGCGAAGAACCTCTCGAATGGCTTTACGTCGCTGCAGAAAGGCGCCGTCTCGGCGGGACGAATCTTCTCGGTAGTTGATACGCCGTCGGCCATACGAAACAAGCCCAACGCGATCGTACTCGATGCGTTTCGCGATTGCATTGAATTTAAGAACATGAGCTTCGCCTACGACAAGGAATCCGTGCTCAAGGATATTAATCTGCGCATTGAAAAGGGGAAGACGGTGGCGCTTGTGGGACCTTCGGGGGGAGGCAAATCAACGTTGGCTGACCTCATACCACGTTTCTATGATCCGTCTAGCGGTGCCGTTACGCTGGATGGAATACCGCTGCCTGACTACGATCTCGAATCGTTAAGAAAACAGATAGGCGTGGTGACGCAAGAGTCCATACTTTTCAACGACACGATCTTCAACAACATCGCCTTTGGCATGCCGAACATCAGTGAAGACGATGTGATTCGCGCGGCCAAAGTGGCGAATGCACACGACTTCATTGTGCAAACGGAACAGGGCTATAAGACGATGATCGGAGAGCGCGGTTCGAAGCTATCGGGTGGCCAGCGACAGCGCATCAGCATTGCTCGCGCGGTTCTGAAGAATCCACCTATTCTTATTTTGGACGAGGCGACGTCGGCGCTCGACTCGGAGTCGGAGAAGCTGGTTCAGGATGCCCTTACCAAGCTCATGCAGAATCGCACGTCGGTGGTGATTGCGCACCGGCTGAGTACGATTCAACATGCCGACGAAATCGTGGTTATTCAGAACGGGCAAGTAATTGAACGCGGCAGCCATTTGGATCTGCTGCACCAGGACGGCCTCTACAAGAAGCTCATCCAGATTCAAAAGCTATAAGAAAACCTGACGATCTGCCGCCAAACAGTACGTCTTCTTGATACCCTGCGGTTTTTCACTTACATTTAAATGTTAGTTATTACAGATGAGCAGAAACAGGATAATTTTTTATTTGATCTTCCTGGCCTTTCATGTGGCCGCGTTCATTTTTACACTTTATATCCAGGACTTTTCTTTCTTAACAAGGATCTTTGATCACATTAAGTCGTTCAAGTTCATTACTTTCTTTGGGCTAATGTTGATGGTTGCAGACATAATCTGGACGTGGGTCGGCGACCGCGATGGCAGAAAAGAAAACGCCGCGCTTAAGCATGAATTAAATACGTTGAAGGCAAAATTGTTCGACATGCAAGAGTTATCCCGGCAGCAGGAGGCATCTAAGAATACGCCGAAAATCAAGTAGCATCTTATTATTTGTATGGTCGCGAAAACCTTTGGCGGCGCCGTTCACGGAGTCGACGCAAGGACGATCATGGTCGAAGTGAGCGTAGGACAAGGAACGAAGTTCTTTATGAGCGGGCTTCCGGACAGTGCGGTCAAAGAGAGCCAGCATCGTGTTGAGTCGGCGCTGAAGAGTTGTGGCTATTTCATGCCGCGAAACAAAACCGTTATTAATCTTGCACCTGCCGATTTGCGGAAGGAGGGATCAGCCTACGACTTACCCATAGCCTTATGTGTACTACAAGCCTCCGGCCAGTTGCTTACCGACAGACTGGAGCAATACCTTATCATGGGAGAGTTGACGCTGGATGGAACGCTTCGGCCCATTCGCGGCGTGTTGTCCATGGCCATCCAGGCGCGTCGTCAAAAGATGAAGGGGTTTCTGCTGCCTGCCGACAATGCCAGGGAGGCGGGCATTGTAGATGATCTAGACGTTATTGCGGTTGCTGATCTGCGTCAGGCAATTGATTTCCTCGAAGGCAAGCTCGCTTTAACTCCGGTAAAGGTCAACGCCAGCGAAGCATTTGTCACGCAACGCAACGTCTATGATTCGGACTTCAAAGACGTACAAGGTCAGGAAAATATTAAGCGGGCCATGGAGATTGCAGCAGCAGGAGGGCACAATCTCATTATGATCGGCCCACCGGGTGCGGGAAAGACCATGCTTGCGAAGCGATTACCTACTATTCTGCCGCCCCTTACCCTGCACGAAGCGCTTGAGACTACTAAGGTTCATTCTGTTGCCGGCCGCCTGGGCAAAGAAGCAACATTGATGATCGCGAGACCCTTTCGCGCGCCCCATCACACTATATCCGATATTGCCCTGGTAGGAGGAGGGAGCCATCCCCAGCCGGGTGAAATTTCACTGGCGAACAACGGAGTGTTGTTTCTGGACGAGCTGCCGGAATTTAGAAGATCAGTACTCGAAGTGATGCGGCAACCGATGGAGGAACGGCGCGTCACCTTGTCACGCGCGCGGATCTCTCTTGAATATCCTGCAAATTTTATGCTCGTAGCCAGCATGAATCCATGTCCTTGTGGCTACTACAATCATCCCGACAAGGAGTGCGTGTGCGGACCTGGTGTGGTTCAGCGATACATCAGCCGTGTAAGTGGACCGCTTTTAGATCGAATAGACATGCACGTTGAGGTTGTGCCGGTAGGTTTTGATGAGATTACATCAACTCGCACGCCTGAGACCAGCGATGTGATTCGCGCGCGTGTCATGAGGGCGCGTGATGTTCAAACGCAACGATACGTGGGATCGGAGGGAGTTTATTGCAATGCCATGATGTCTTCCAGCATGGCGAAAAGAATCTGTAAAATTGACGAAGGTGGCCGGCGACTGCTAAAAACCGCTATGGAACGCATAGGGCTATCGGCACGGGGCTACGAAAGAATTTTAAAAGTGTCGCTTACCATTGCAGACCTTGACGGTATGAATGCCATTACCAGTGCGCATCTGGCTGAGGCAATCACTTACCGCAGTCTCGATCGCATGGGGTGGTCGGGTTAGTCGTCGGAGTAACGAGCAAACGAAATTGACAAGTGCAATTTTATTCCCGCGAACCGACCCGAATTAATGCGCCAGTTTTTTATATTTGATTGTAGAAATGAGACTCGCCCCACACTTTCTCGTTTCAGGTGACACTTCCCACAGTCACTAATAGATCACCTTTTGACGATCACTAGGCTTTAAAACTTTTTAGTTATGTACTGCCGTTTTTGTAGCGCGCCTCTCAGCAACAAATTTGTTGAGCTGATAAATAGTCCATTGTCAAATTCTTTCCTTACAATAGATCAACTGAATGAACCGGAAACGTATTTTCCGCTAACGATCTATGCCTGCTCGAACTGCCACCTGGTGCAGGTTGATGAGTATAAGAAAGCCAGCGAAATTTTTAACAATGAATACGTTTACTTCTCGTCATATTCGACAAGCTGGGTCGCTCACGCCAGGAGGTATGTCGAGTCTATGATTAGTCGATTTGACTATAATCAGGATTCATTGGTTGTTGAAATCGCATCAAACGACGGCTACCTGTTACAACACTTCAACAACGTCGGCGTACCCGTGCTCGGTGTCGAACCGACATCCAACACGGCCCGGGTGGCGATGGAGAAAGGCATCCCCACCATGACCGAGTACTTTACTGCGGATTTCGCAAGGAAACTGGTGGAACTTGGTAAAAGTGCTGACCTGGTGCTGGGGAATAACGTCTTGGCACACGTTCCCAACATTAATGACTTCGTCGAGGGTTTGAAAATTGTGTTAAAGCCCACAGGCGTGGTAACCATGGAGTTTCCTCACCTTTTGAGGCTGGTTGAGCACTGTCAGTTTGATACCATCTATCACGAGCATTATTCATACCTGTCCTTCACTACAGTCCAAAAGGTCTTTGCTGCACACGGGCTGGAATTGTTCGATGTCGAAGAGCAGCCCACACATGGAGGGTCACTCCGCATTTTCGCGAAGCATTTCTCAGATACTACCAAAATAGTATCTCTGAGTGTCGGAAGTATGCTGAGGAAAGAAGCAGATGCCGGGATGCTCACCAGCGAGTACTACCGCACCTTCCAGCTTCACGTAAACTCTATCAAGAATCAGTTTTTGAAGTTTCTCATCGAATGCCAGGAGAATAGTAGAAAA
This sequence comes from Chryseolinea sp., assembly GCA_035489615.1. GTDB lineage: Bacteria > Bacteroidota > Bacteroidia > Cytophagales > Cyclobacteriaceae > Chryseolinea. The sequence goes on along the minus strand of DATHKA010000454.1, from coordinate 8,396 downwards.
GTGATCGGCTATGGTGCAGCCGCCAAAGGCAATACCCTCATGAACTTTGCCGGTATCAAAGGCGACGACCTGATCAAGTTCGTGGTTGATGCCGCTCCTTCGAAGCAAGGCAAGTTTCTGCCGGGGAGCCATATCCCCGTATATGACCAGCGAAGAATTGCAGAATACAAGCCTGATTATGTCATTATCTTTCCCTGGAACCTCAAAGAGGAGATCATGAATCAGCTCTCCTACATCAGCGATTGGGGAGGCAAATTTGCCGTGTTTATCCCCAAGCTTGAAGTTTACATCCCCAGACTGGAGAAAGTCGCGTAGGAGATAGCAAAGGAAGCAAAGTATTGTAACCGCAGGGACGCAAGGGCGCAAAGAAATCGCAAAGTTTTTTCTAACAGCATTTCATGGTAAAGTGACTACCTGGGCTTCTCAGTTTACTTGTGAGCTGACAAAAAATCTCAGCGAAAACTTAGCGCCCTTGCGTCCCTGCGGTTACAATACTTTGCTTCCTTTGCTCCTCCGCTATCCAACTTTGCATCAGGTTTAGTCAACTACGTCCGCATCGAAGGCGCTGTTCACAATATTCCCGTTCCGCTTCATCTGGATCCAGATGCGATAGTGTCCGGCAGACGGAAATGCATAGGGAAAGGAGACTACACTGTGCTGCGGATGAGTTGGATCGGGCGTAGGATGTTGCATACCCGCCATCAGAATCGTGTCGCGCTGAGGCGCCGGAAGCGCGTTCAGCCTTTCAATCACCTGGTCTATGCTGTCGCGAAAGGCAGCAGTCCGTGGCAGGTCCTTCGCTTCGATACGACCCGCATGCTTTTCAAAGCGATCTTTCATCGTCTGTTGGGAGGCCATCGAATAACTACCTACGGGATGCAGGTGTATGTAAACACTTCCGTCATCTTTCATGATAACTGCATGACCGGGCATCCCCATGTACGGTTCAATCACGGCAGGCTTGCCTTGCTCGTCCTGCAAATTGAACTTGAGTGAATACAGCGTGTTGGCTTGTAGTTTAACCAAAGGATCGTGTTCCCAGGTAAGCATTGAGCCATCGCTGAGTGGAAGGCGCACACCCGGCTTTCCGCACACCAGGATGTCGGGGCCTGCTTCCAACGGTGTGGCTGGGCGGGCAATGGCATTGGTGAAGAAATAGGTATCATCCCGGTCAGGTCGCCGGTCAGACGCGAGGGCCACGGGTGTATCAGGAACATTGATTTGCACCGTGTCCGGAATGGTTTCCGAAAATCCACTTAGCCGGGTAACATCGGCAAACACCAGGTATTGTCCGGCGGGAAGCGGAGGAAGCGGCGTAGTGAACGTCACAGAATCCGTGCGCGCAGGATGCAGATGCGCAAAGACATCCATACTGCCGGATCTTACAAGAAACATGTGCATGAGTTTTCCGTGATCAGGAATGATGTAGCTGATGTTTCGAGTCATGGTAAGGGTACTCAGTCGAGTCGTGTCAACCACGAATGATAGTTCAGGGCCCGCAGGACCAGGCTTGATGGTGGTGGTGGCCTTAAACGGCCGGTACATATACCGTTGGTAGCTGCCGGCCCAGCCATCCCACCAGGACTTTCCGCCGTAAAGCAAAAGCCCGAGCAACAGCGTACTGACAGCGATCCCCGTCCGGCGCTTCCGTTTTAGTGTCGCCACGTCGCGCGTCGACGACGAAATGCTGTCGCTTACGCTCGCACCGATTATGGTAATCATCAGCACGACCAGCAACGTTGCCAGGCCGGCCAGTGTCCAACCAAGCGACGAATCCATCTTTCGCTGAACCGTTGAAACCGCCATCACGGGAACCATGACCTTACCTTCACCTTCCGATCCTGTTACCGTCACTTCAATAGCCCACGTTCCGTTGTCCATTAGCCAGATATTGCCGCGGAAGTGGCCAGGTTCGCCCGGCACCGGAAGCATCTCGTCCGACTGCGGCGCTCCTTGTGTTCCGGCAAACCAAAACACGGGCTTGGCAAAGAGGGCTTGCACCTGGCGGGAGTCCGTGTAGATATCAACGGATGCTGTGCCGGGTATTACTTGTGGCGGATTAATTAAAACCATTAACGGATAGTTACCCGCGTTACCTTCGAACGTAACGCCCGGGCTACCGATATGCGCTGCGGTGAACAAAGGGCAAAAGACTGCCAGAAGCAACAGGCAATTTCTCATCGTGCAAACCGATTATTAGCGAACAATCTTCTTCATCCAGCTTCCCCAGAGCAGTCCCGCTCTTGCGCTAAGACTAGCCAGTATCACAGCAATGGGAATACCTATCAGCCAGTCTTTAGCAGAAGATATTGTCCATGGCGGGTAGGCATAGCGATATTCCCAATTGGGATCACTTCCGAAATACCACTGTGATGTGCCAAAGAAATAATGGCCCTTCGAAGCCATGAGTAAAGAGCCGAGTGGCCACTGAACGATGAAGAACAAGAACACGAATGCCATGCCGTAGCGCAGGGCAAGTATCCAGGCATTCCTGGTCTTTGACCGGAGCGTTAGTACATCGATGGCCAGGGCGGGGACCACCAGCAACAGGGGAAACTCAAAGGGTTGAAAGTGGGTGATGGGATTCAGAATCGGGCCTAGCCTGGGCGTTGCCGGAAACAAAGGCAGGATCCAATTCATCAGCATCAGAAACAAGCTGTACACAAGGGCAGCCTGGGTTGCTCCCCAACGTTTCCGGGAGGAAACGGCAAAGGCAACGAGCAGCAAGGGGAAAAGCACTCCCGTAATCTGGTAAAACAAAACGCCGTGCATCTCGTGCCGCCCCAAATATTCGGATCCCATAGTGAAGGTCATGACAAGCACGAATCCTTGTGAGAAAGGCAGCAAGGCTTCGAGCCAGCGTAAATCCAGCGTACGGTCGCCCTGAATATTTTTGAAGGTGAGCACGGATATGATAGCGCCAAACTGAATCATGATCATACCGAGCAACAATACCGTGTGCGGCGGAGAAAGGATCGTTACATCGAGGCCATAAGCATTATGCCACCAATCGTCGAACGGAGCAGAGGTGAGCATAGCGATCGCGCCCCAGATACAAAACAGATCGCCGAGTGCGCCATGGAACACGCCCCAGAAGCGAACGCTCCGGCTCCTTTCAAATTCAGAACCGGTGAAGGTAATTCGTAGCACGCGGCAGCCGGAGAAGATTCCGGCGACAACGCCACCAGCATAAATCGCGAGGTGAGGCGCCGAAAAAAGGCCATCGCGCCCGATGCTCACGTGCCATGATATGTCCCAGATGAGACCGATCATGATGCTGAGCGATGAAAGAACGATCGCGATAAGATAAAACGGAGTTCGTGGTTGTTCGCGCACGCCAGGCGCCGTGAGAACTGCTTCCATAAACAGGGGATGTTCTTACAAGATAAAGATTTTATGCCCTGCGGCTACGCTGGCCCTCGAATTTGTCGGACTAAGAACAGGGAGTGAACCATTGAAATAAGTTAGAATGAAACGACGAAGGTCGTCCCGATGCCTGGCTCGCTTTCGGCGTGGATCGTCCCGCCGAGTGCCTCTACCTGAGTTTTAACAAGGAAGAGGCCAACGCCCCGGGCATCCTTATGATGATGGAACGTCTTGTGCAGGCCAAATAGTTTGTGTCCGTGCTTGGCAAGGTCAATACCCTGACCGTTGTCGGTAACCCTTAGCACCATGGCATCGCCCTTCATGGTTGTTTCGGCGTGTATATGAAGGGTGCGATTCGGCGAGCGATATTTGATCGCGTTGCTGATCAGGTTTTGAAAAATACTTTCCAGATAGGGGCGACTGTATTCAATGGCAGGAGCCCGCATAAAATCGAAAGTAACATGTGCTTCGCAATGTATCAGGTCGCCCTCGAGCGTCTGGACCACCCTGTCGAACGTGTCCTTAAATCGTAGCAAGGCGCGATCTACGTTTGCTTCCTTCTTTACCTTGATCATCTCCATCAGGTCGTTCATCGTATCTGAAAGATTCGTAGATACGTTCTTAAGCTTGCTGAAGATCTCTCGATAATCGCTGATCGGGCTGCTGTCATCCAGCAAGCTGATAAGTCCTTTGATATTTCCGATGGGTGAACGAAGGTTGTGCGATATGATATGCGCGAACTCGTCGAGCTGCCGGTTTTGCTCTTGCAAATTCAGCGCAAGGGCCTCGAGGTTCTGCTTGGAGCGGAGCAATTCTTCTTCCGAGCGCTTCCGGTCCGTGATGTCTATAGCAAATGCCGCATAGCCCATCAATATGTCGCGTTCGTCCCAAAGTCCGCTCACCGACAGCAACACAGGAAAACGCTTACCATCCTTTCGGATGTAAGTCCATTCACGGTGATCAGCAACGCGGCGAATCCGGGGAATAGTTGTCAGCACGTCCAAATTGGGCTCTACCTCGTAGCCCACCTCCGACGAAAGCTCATCGGCCCGATGAATGAGCTGCATGCTGTCGTGGAGGATCAAAGGGGAAGTCCGGTTGATCATTTCAGCGGCCGTGTATCCGGTAAGTTGTTCGGCTGCTGTGTTGAAGCTGGTAATGCGTCCGTCAGTATCCGTGGAGATGATCGAGAACTCAGTGGTGCTGATAATAGCCTCCTGTAGCCTGAATGCATCCGCGAGGGCATTTAGAAATAGATCCTGTTGTCCGGTCTTCGTTGCTACTGAAGTCTTTGGCAATTGTTCAACATTAACGCAGCAAATTTAATGTTTTTAAAAATTGAATAAAAACGCTTGGCGGAAAAGATGACCGCTTATCTGAATCCGCGTTGACGTACTGCTTCAAACACAATGATGGCGGCTGCATTGGAGACGTTCAGAGAATCGATGGCACCGCGCATCGGAATGATGATACGGGCGGTGGCGAATTCTCTCCACAGGTCTGAGATACCAGTCGACTCGGTACCCATGGCAATAGCACATGACGAAGCAAAATCGGCTGTGTGATACGGGATCGCGCCCGTGAGATCGGTCACGAATGCCTGGATCTGATTATGCTTCAGCCACTGCATTACCTCTTCCGGTGTTGCCACGGCCGTTTGTACGGTGAAGAGACAACCAACACTTGAGCGTACAACGTTCGGGTTGTACAGATCGGTCTTCGGATCGCACACAATCACGGCATCGATATGCGCTGCATCGGCGGTGCGGAGCATCGCGCCAAGATTCCCCGGCTTCTCAACGCCTTCGAGCACGAGGACGAGCGGCACGGGAGATAATTTAACGGCGTCCAGATTATGTTGTTTTTGTTCGGCCACAGCTACCATTCCTTCCGTGCCTTCCCGATAGGCGATTTTGCTGAACACGGTTCGCTCCACGGGTAGCAGTAACCTTTCATCGCGTACTATCCCCAACGCTTCCTGACGGCTGATGATGTCGGGGCAAAAGAACAGGCTGACAATCCTGTAGCCATGCTGATGGGCCAGTGTTATTTCGCGCACGCCTTCGATCATAAATTGTTGTTCGTGCGATCGCTCGCGAGGCTTCTCAAGCGACAGTACGTGTTTGATTTTGGGATTTTGGTGACTGGTGATCAGCGGATGCATGGAAGGTGCCCTGACGATATTATTCAAGCCCAAGTTTCTTAACTTTAACCCGAAAAGCAAGAACTCCTTTGACGTTGAAACTACTGCATCCCGCCTCCTGGAAGGATTATGAACTCATTGATTCCGGGAATTTTGAAAAGCTGGAAAGATTCGGAAAGTATACCTTGATTCGCCCGGAACCGCAGGCATTGTGGAAGCGCGCGCTCGACGAAGAGGTCTGGAAGCGTCAGGCACATGCGCGTTTTGTTCGCGAACAGTCAGACAAATTTCGATTCACAGATGAAGTGAAGGGAGGATGGAAGAAGCAGGCCGACATGCCGGAAAGTTGGACGGTCAACTATCACCATCCTGCCTTAACCCTCAAACTCCGCCTGGCCCTGACCGGGTTCGGGCACGTGGGAATGTTCCCCGAGCAGGGCGCAAACTGGAATTACATCCATGAAACGATTACGGGCTGGAAACTTTCCTCGTCGCGTGTGCTGAACATATTTGCCTACACCGGTGCCGCGTCGGTGGTGGCCCGGGCAGCCGGCGCAGACGTGGTGCATTGCGATGCTTCCCGTCCCGGCTTGAATTGGGCGAAGCAAAACATGGAGCTCAACGACCAGAAGGATATTCGCTGGGTGTACGAAGATGCGTTCAAGTTTGTGCGTCGCGAGTTGAAGCGTGGCAATCGATACAACGGGCTCATCATGGACCCCCCGCCTTATGGCCGCGGCCCCGAGGGCGAAAAGTGGTCGCTGCAGGAACAGCTGGAAGAGCTCGTCCACATGGCCCATGGACTGCTGGACGAAAAGAACTATTTTTTCATTCTCAGCATGTACGCCGTCGGATTGTCGGCAATCGTGGGTCTGAACGTTGCAAAGAGCTATTTTGATGTTGCCGGGGCGGAATATGGGGAGTTTTTTCTCAAATCTGCGAACGGAAAAGACCTGCCCATGGGTACGTTCCTGCGCCTGAGGTCGTCTATTTGATGATTTATTGATCTGTTGATTTGTTGATTGAATGCACGGGATTTTCAGCTTTTGCGGGTCTCCAAAGATCCTATTGAAAACTATCACTCTATGAGAAGATTTGTGCTTCTGAAAACGTTGGCAGGGGAATAAAATCGTGTCTATAGGCTACCAGTACTTGGCAGAGTAGAGTATTGCTCTCAAATCAAGGGGGGTCGACAGCTTAACCACCCCAATCAACAAATCGACAGATCAACAAATCAACAAATAATTTGCCTACCTTTGCGGCCTAAATTCAAAAGCAGGATTGGTAATTATGGACGTTAAGAAGATCAGGAATATAGCCATTATCGCTCACGTTGACCACGGCAAAACAACACTGGTGGATAAACTGCTGATGGCAGGCCACCTGTTTAAGGATCACGAAACCCCTGGTGAGCTCATCATGGACAGCAATGACCTGGAGCGCGAGCGGGGAATTACGATCCTTGCCAAGAATGTGTCGGTTCATTACAAGGACTATAAGATCAACGTTATCGATACCCCGGGTCACAGTGACTTCGGCGGAGAGGTGGAACGTGTATTGAACATGGCCGATGGCTGTCTCTTGCTGGTTGACGCGTTCGAGGGGCCAATGCCCCAGACGCGTTTCGTTTTGCAGAAGGCGCTTCAGCTGGGATTGAAGCCTATCCTGGTGATCAATAAGGTTGATAAGAAAAACTGCACGCCCGACGAAGTGCATGAACAGGTATTCGAACTCATGTTCTCGCTGGATGCGACGGAGGAGCAGCTCAATTTCCCCACTTTTTATGGTTCTGCAAAGCAGGGTTGGATGAGCACAGATTGGCGCAATCCCACGACCGACATTGCCGCGTTGCTGGAGGGTGTAATCGAGTTCATTCCCGAGCCTAAAGTGGACTCTGGGACAACGCAAATGATGATCACCTCGCTTGAGTATTCTGCGTACATCGGTCGGGTTGCGATAGGTCGCGTACAGCGTGGCTCGGTAAAGCCCGGACAGCAAATAGCGCTTGTTAAACGCGACGGAAGGATTGTGAAGACGCGCATAAAAGAAGTATACGTATTTGAAGGCTTCGACAAAAAGAAGGTTGACGAAGTGAACGCAGGTGAAATCTGCGCACTGGTGGGTTTGGAAGGTTTTGAAATCGGCGACACAGTGGCCGATATCGAAAAGCCCGAAGCATTGAAGTCAATTGCAATCGACGAGCCGACGATGAGCATGTTGTTCACGATTAACAACTCGCCCTTCTATGCGAAAGAGGGCAAATATGTGACTTCGCGTCACGTCAGGGAACGGCTTGAAAAGGAGTTGGAGAAGAACCTCGCCTTGCGCCTGGGAGACACCGGTTCTGCCGATAGTTTCATCGTTTATGGCCGCGGCGTACTTCATCTTTCGGTGTTGATTGAAACGATGCGCCGCGAAGGGTACGAGTTGCAGATCGGTCAGCCCCAGGTAATTTTCCGGGAGATCGATGGGGTAAGGAGCGAACCTGTAGAAGAACTGACGATCGACCTGCCGGAAGATGTTTCCGGAAAAGCGATCGAGACCGTATCGCAGCGCAAAGGGGAAATGCTCAATATGGAGCCCAAGGCCGATCGCATGATCCTCAAGTTTCTCATCCCTTCACGGGGTATCATGGGACTGCGCAACTACCTGCTTAACGTTACAGCAGGTCAGGCCATTGTTACGCATCGTTTTAAAGAATATCAGCCTTACAAAGGCGAAATACCAGGTCGTATCAACGGATCGTTGATTGTGATGGAGCAGGGCGAGGCCATTGCCTATAGCTTGCACAATTTGCAGGATCGCGGCAAGTTCTTCATTAGCCCGGGAGAGCCGGTTTATGAAGGCCAGGTAATCGGAGAAAACAACCGAAACGGCGATCTGGTGA
>DATHKA010000453.1:0-9804 GCA_035489615.1 Chryseolinea sp. | reverse complement strand
CGAGACTGCTGGTATAAATGTCGTCGATTTGGCAAACCTGCATTCGGTTGCTTTCATTGAAACGCAGGATTTAGGTAAGGTTTTCGACGACGGAAGCTTCGAAGTGCTGGGGCGGACCGATAATAGCGACGTCAGGGGATGCAACTTATTGGTCAATTAACACCGTTCGTCTCCTGAAGCACCGCCCGGGAGTCCCCGCGATTTGAATTGTGATCAAGGAGTGATATTTTTGTTATAACCAAAGAAGAGAAGAATGAAAAAGCTTGTTGTTTTCGCTGTACTGGCGGCTTTTATATCGGCTTGCAGTCAATATACCTGCCCTACCTATACAAAGAAGGAAGCGCCTAAAAAGTCAACTGAGCAGAAGATCTAGGCGATTTTTTACCGCGCCTATCCCCCCGCTTTTTTTTAGCTAGTCGTCTTAATTTTTAGCAGCCCTGTTTTAGAAGTTTGACACGGAAATACCGAATGTCAACGTATTGAAATCATTGCTTTCGTTGTCAACCTGAATTCCTTCTCCCTCCTTGAACAAGGGAGACAAGTTGTAGTTGCAGAATATGCTGAATCCTCCGAATCCCAGGCGGCCGAGGAGGCCATAGCGGAGCTCATTCAGATGGTAGTTCTGCTTGTCCTTCAATTTCTTTGTTTCGCCATCCTCGCTGTATTTGAACTTATTAAATGAGTCATACAGCCATCCGATGCGACCACCCACGCTGATCTTGAAACTGCGCGAAGGATCGTCCGGATTCATCGTATAACGAAGTTCCAGCGGCACGTCTATATAGTTGGTAATCAGCATGGATTTCTTGATGTTGGGATAAGGCAAATCGGCGGGAGCGATCATGGCCACCTGGCTGCGCGTGTCGTTGGTGTAGCCCACGGCATAACTGTCCTTAAACCGGTACCGCTCAAGGCTCAATCCGATCCCCGGTACGAGACTAATGGGTGAATTAAACAGCCTGAGGTCGTATTGATAATAAATATTGACCGTCCGGGAACCCCAGAAGTACAAATCGAAGTCCACGGGGGCGCTAAGTGCCCGGTTGAAGCCGAAATCCACGGTGAAAACCCCCGGGATATCGGGGCGAATTGATTTTTTAGCAGGTGCTGCTTTTGCGGGCGCTTCTTTAGCTGGCGCCGCCTCCTGGCACAAGCTTACAACAGAAATCCCCGAAAGAAGTAAAATGCCCCCCAGTCTCTTAATCATGCGATTCTAAATTCGTTTTTACGAGCCCAAAAATAGGCTTTTTGAAGTCAGAGCAAAACCCAATTGATTTTGCAGAGTTAAATAATTCTTTACATTTGCACTCCAAAATTTGCTGCCCACAGCGAATTCGCGCTTGTAGCTCAACTGAATAGAGCACTTGACTACGGATCAAGAGGTTCGGGGTTTGAATCCCTGCAAGCGCACTGACATTCAGCTAGTTGCAAACTTCATTTGCAACTAGCTGTTTTTATTTAAAGTCAGTTCACGATGTCTCATGTCTGAAGTTTTGAGATAGGATGCAACCAGTAGCCGGATAGTTTTATCGGTCTTACTTGTCTGCCGGTTTCGGTCACTTCCTTGACGCAAGAAGAGCGAGGCCATTGGACTTTACCGGTGAGCATGCGTCAGCCGCCCGGAGTCCGTACGTAAAAATGTGAAAGAGGCTACCCGCGCGGGTAGCCTATTCATTTGGCGACTGCGTTTTGTTAAAGGAATTCAGTTTTTCTTCTCCTTCTGTTGATGATGACCAAAAATCTTATTCACGATTGTCCGTCCCAGGTTTGTTGCCGCTTTGTCCAGCAATGCCGCGACAGCAGCCACGCATACATTCACAAAAATGATCATCGGCCAATTTGAGTTTTCGTCCCTCATAACAAAGGCCACAGTAGTACTAATCAAGAAGACAATCAGAAACGCCTTTAACTTGCTATTCATAATACTGGCTTGAAAATTTTAGAAATAGCTCAACATCCAATTTATATCAGCCATCACGTTCGGGTTTACGACAGTGGAGCCAAGATTTGGAACGATCGGAATTTGCGTGAACATTGGCAGGTTGGTATTGTAATTTGACAAACATCCGATAGGAGGTTGCGCTGACACTCTGAAATCGCCGAATTGATTGTTGGTCCCGCACGTGTACGCTTGCAGAGGGTTGAAAAGCTTGTTAACCATACAATCGGCCAGGAGTGCTATCCCTCCTCCCATCAAGGCCCCACCTATAAATCCGGTTACAAACCCAATGCCTCCGGCCACAACAAACCCGACAAGGGGATTGGGTGCGGCTGCAGCCAGTCCCAAGACACCCCATTTCCATGCCAGGCCAGCCCCCATACCCAATCCGGAAACAAATGCAGACTTGGCGATTTCCTTCCATTGTTCGCGCGTCTGTGGCAGACAGGGGGTCGATGTGCTATTGTAAGCAGACTCTGTCAAGTACTTTAGGTGGTAAAACACCTGTGTTAGAGCGAACTGCTCGATTGGTGATAAAATTCCTCCGGGTTGACCACGCTGCTGATGGGCTATGGCGAATAGTTGTCCGGATATGGAATTCATAAAATCCCGGTAAGTACGCGAGTCGATGTTCCGGACCACGTCGTAGAAGTTTAATAGACGGCTCTTGAATTGTGCACTGACGTTCAATTGGTTCAGTTGGCTGCTATAACTAGCCTTGACAGCGTCATAGGGAAAATTATATGGAATGGTCGGCGTCATGATAACGTTCCATTGTGAAGGATAGGCGAACACAGGGTTGCCGATCACGTGACCGAGGTTAACGTAAGGAACACCAGACTGATACCGCGTGTAGGCACTCGGATTGCGCTTATAGTTCTTTATACCTATAAGATTGATATTTATCGCGCTCGCAAGAGCCGGCGTTGAGATCGTGTTCAGCGCCGGCATAACGGCCACCCGGCCATCTGTACTTGCTTTCGGTCCCATCGGCAACCCTGCCGTAAGACTCTCTTGCTCGGGATCATCTTGCGATGTTGAAGGAGGCACCACTTCTGTATCGCTACAGCTTATTGCCAAAAGGAGACATGTCCCCAGGAGGATGTTTTTTCTGTACTTCATAAATACAACGGTTTTTGTGATAACGGTTTTGTGGCTAACGGTTTAATTTTTCCAATGAACATAATCACCAAAGTGATTCGCAGCTGTTGCCGTGATGCTGCTCCTACACAACCCACAGTTGCGATGAATGACAAATTTTAGTTGACTGTTAAGCGCGCGACTAATCAGACAACCAAATTTATCTGCCGATTGGTTTCTGTTGCGAAAAATGACTGTCCGAAATTCTAACAATTATTTGTCAGGAAAACCTGATGTCGGGTCAGCAGCCGACGCCAACATGCTTTAACAGGACGTGCGCGACGACGTATGAATTTTTCCAGCGGGTCTTTATCGCGCCATACGCCACCGCCTGATGGTCCCTCGTCAGTTCCGCTGGCGCCTTACCAAAATCTTTTCTTAAATGCACGACTGAAATGTGACGCACAGTCATGCCGTTGCATAGCAGAAGCACCATCATTGTATGCCTTATCGCATGATGGGAGATACGGACGGCTTTTGAAATGGCCTGGTTCAGCCGACACGCGGCTTCGAGTTAATGGATTCGCTCAGGGGTCCGTCAATTTTCGTCTCGCGTTGCTTCTCTTTGAAAACATCGGGAACTCCTGGAGCGAAATTGACTATATTCAATGCGTTATGGCAACGTGCTGCCTGATCCCGTTTAAGCGATTTTAAAACGGACAAACAACTTCTTATGATAAAGACCGAAACAGTGAATCCCAATAAGGCTCTTTGGGAGAAGGGCGACTTTACAAAAATAGCTGACACCATGCGCGAAAGCGGCACGGCACTGGTGGCAAAGCTCGGCATAACAAAAGGCACGATGGTACTGGACCTCGGATGTGGCGATGGAACCACTGCGATCCCGGAAGCACAATTGGGTGCGCAGGTATTGGGGGTTGACATCGCCGGGAACCTGGTGCATGCGGGGAATGCCAGGGCAAACGCATTGGGTCTTTCGAACTGTGTTTTCCAGCAAGGTGACGCCAGCAACTTGCAGGCACTGAGTGACAACCATTTCGATTTGGTGGTAAGCATCTTCGGGGCGATGTTCGCGCCGAAGCCATTAGATGTGGCAAAAGAAATGGTGCGCGTCACACGGCCAGGTGGAAGGATCGTGATGGGCAACTGGATACCTGGAGATCCCACGCTGGTAGCGCAGATCCTCAAGATCAGTTCGGCCTATACACCTCCTCCTCCGGAAGGTTTTGTGAGTCCGATGCTCTGGGGTGTAGAAGAACACGTAATAGATCGCTTCGGACACGCGGGCATTGCCAAAGAAGACCTGTCATTCTCGAAGGAAACGTTTGATTTCAGGACCGATGGCCCTCCATCAGAGCTGGTTAACAGGTTTAAGAATTTCTACGGACCCACCATGAACGCATTTGACGCCGCCGAGCGCAACGGCAAGGCTGCAGATTTGCAACGCGAATTGGAATCCCTGTTCATGAATCAGAATAAGGCGGCCGATCAATCGACGACGTTAATTTCCGCTACCTTCCTGAAGGTTACTATAGCCGTTAAATAACAACCCGCTGCATGCGCATTAATGGCTTGCTGCCTTCTCCAGCATCATCACAAAAGCCTCCTGCTTCCACGCCGCGGCGCCATGGCCAATCGACGTGTAGAATGTTCTTCCTTTTCCCGTTGGCCGATACCAGGCCACAGGATGATCTTTTCCCATACCAAAGTTCTTGTCTTTCATCCAAAGCATATTGCCATTTGGACTGATCGACTCTCCATCAATCGTGTAAACGATCTGAAATCCTTTCGCGCGCGGATTTTCGAGGAATACATACCATTCATCTGTATGAGACCACTTAGCGGGTAACCCGGCCGTTAGCGTACTGTCCGGTACCGGATTCAAGCTAATCTCTGCGAGCTGCAGTTGTGGATCCAGGGCATGGTGCGAAAAGTGTGCACCCATGAGGTTCTCTTCGAACCAATCCCAGTGGTGTGAGTTGTCGCCTGCTCCGTGAATCCCAATCAGATTTCCGCCTTCGTTCACGTAATCCTCGAGCGCCTTTTGCTGTTCATCGTTTAGCAACCGACCGGTACAGTTGTTGAACACAACCGCATCGAATTTGGCAAGTTGCGCCGGATTAAACACGCCCCCTTCTTCAGTACTGTAAAGAAACCAATTGTTCTTCGAAGCCAGTGCCAGGAACGCTTCCTTCCCGGCATCTATAGACTCGCCGTGACGAAATCCCGTCGACTTTGAAAATAGGAGCACCGTATGTTTGTCGCCCGGGATGTCGATCGCCGGTACATCCGTTTCGTACGACACCGGGAAGCCGTTGCGAACTTTGTAAAAGAAAACGGCACCGAACAGGAACAGCAGCACGACGAGCGACGCTATCGACCACAGCGTGATCTTTATGGCTTTTTTCATGGCAATATGAATTTTCAATTATTGATTACGTTCACATAGGAGCTTCTAATTCCTGACCCTGCACGAAATTCTCATGATCGGCCTCTCGCACATGGTCTCGAACATTGGTTGATCCTACCTCTTTACTTTTTTTTGAATTCTATCGTGGCAAAGCCTGCGAATATCTTGCTCGGATCCTTGCATTTTACTTTGATAATCAAGTCATGCATGCCGGTGGAGGGACGAACATTCACCAACAGCTCTTTGAATCCGAGGTCTGTCAGCCCAGGCTCAAAATCAGCTGAGCCAATGGGCTGTCCGGTGTCATTGTCCAGGTACATTTCGAGCTTGCCTCCCGAAAAGTAGGTCGGGGCCACCGCCACGCCAAAGTTGATCGCTCCAACATCGGTCAGATCAAGGTCACCATACTTCATCATGCCCTCGTGGCTCGGCAACACAACGGTAATATCTTCCTTCAGGCCTTTCCAGATCTCCGGCGTCACCAGGAAGGTCATCGCCTTTTTCGACTCCTTGAACTGGCTGGCGGGAATCATCGGATAGGAGAGGGACACGACCTGCGTGGCGGTGAGGGGTTTTCTACCGTTTGATCCCTTGTCTTGATACGACGCCGTAAAAATGTAGGTACCTTCCTTCTCGTCCGCCTTGTGTTTGTTCAACGCGTAGCTGCCCTTGTAAGAGAGACCGGCGCCCTTCGTTTTTCCGTTCACGGAGAGTACATAACGAATCATCTTTTCAGTATCGTCGGTGCTTAGTTGAGGATGCGGTGCCATCACCAGGTCACCCCAAACACCCGAACCGCCCTTGATCACCTTCTCTACCAGTCGCTTTACTGCGGCCGCATCGCCGGAATATTTGTCGGCAATGCTGATGAATGATGGCCCTACGGACTTTTCTGTAAGGTTGTGACAGGATTTGCAATCGGATTTCTCCATCAGGGCTTTTCCCACCAGGTGTGCAGATGCTTCGGCGTGGGCCTGATGGCCCTGGATGATTTCCGTGACATCCTTTCCTCTCGCCAGGTAGTCGGCCGAGAAGGTCACCGCGGATGGATCGATACCCTGGTTGATCTTGCCATCTTCCGTGTCGTTTACCTTCACTTCATATTCGAACGAGGCGTTCTCCCAATAGAATGAACGGTTTCCTTTGAAGTCGATCGTTACCACAGGCAAGTCGTTTCCGGCCACGACCAGTAGCTCATGCGTTGACTTTTCACCGCTGGGATCAGCTACCGTCAAGGTTACCTTGTAGTCGCCAGGTTTATCGAACGTGAAAGTTGGGTTCTTGTCGGAAGATTTACCCAGATCCCCAAACGTCCATCCGTAAGTCAGGTCGTCGCGATCAAAGTCCTTCGACTTCTCGCCGTTAAACTGGATGGTGAGGGGCGTCTTGCCAATTGTCTTGTCCGCCTCAGCCACGGCCAGGGGCACGCGATTGGCGGAAGAATAGGTTAGGTGGATCAAGCGCGCGTCCATGTTTTGCGTGAACCAGTTGGTGCCGTATTCCAGTCCATAGAAATCTCCCGCAGGACTGATGGCGATATCGACGAGGTTGTTGAATAACATATTCGGCAGAAATCTCTCCATGCGCACCAGGTCGCCTTTTTCATTAAGGGTAACAGCCATCACCCAACCGCGCATCCATTCGAAGGCAAATAATTTCTTGTCATAGTACTCCGGGAATCGCCGTTGTGACTCGGGATAGCGCTCGGCATAAAATACAGGTCCCGCCATCGCGCTTCGGCCGCCTTCACCGACAAGGGGAAACTCTTTGGAAGCCGCATAGGAATAGTAGATCAAGGGAGGGGTTGCCTCAGGAAGTTCTTTTGCCCCGGTGTTGTTGGGCGATGTGTTCACAGGCTTCTTTGGATCGAATAGCGGCCCCGACTTTTTTGCCCCATAGTCATAGTCGTTGTAGGGAGAATTGTTACCGGTAAAGTAGGGCCAGCCATAGTTGCCGGCCTTGCGTGCCTGATTGATTTCGTCGAATCCCTTTGATCCCAATCCAACGCTATCGCTACCCGCATCTGGCCCTACGTCGCCCCAATACAGGAACGCATTCTTGGGATCCACTGATATCCTGAAAGGATTGCGCACGCCCATCACATAGATTTCGGGCCGTCCCTGCTTGGCATCGGTGAAAAGGTTGCCGTCGGGAATCGAATAAGTGCCGTCGTCTTCCGGCCTGATGCGCATTATTTTGCCGCGAAGGTCGTTCGTATTGGCAGCTGACTTCTGTGCGTCCCAGGCAGACCGACCCGGACTTTCGTCAAGGGGTCCATAGCCGGTTGCCCGCGGACTCGTATTGTCGCCAGCGGATAGGTAGAGCAATCGGTCCGGTCCAAAGGCGATGGAGCCGCCCGAGTGGCAGCACTCTTCGCGCTGTGTCTTTACAGTCAACAAGATTTTTTCGGATGCGCGTACGAGTGAATCTCCTTCAAAGTTGAATCGCGATAATCGTTGAACGAGCACGTCTCCTACGGGCGAATAGTATAGGTAGATCCATTTGTTCTTTTCATAGTCCGGATCAATGGCGAGTCCCAGCAGGCCGTCTTCAAGCTTGCTAAACACGGGCAACGTGGTGACGAGTCGCGTCTGTGTTTCGCCCCGCTTGAATAATTTAATGGCCCCTTTGCGTTCGATGAACAGCACATCTTCATTGGGAAACACGTCAAGTTCCATGGGCTCGTTCAGGTTGAAATCAAGGACGACTTTCTGGAAGCGGTTTTCCTCAGGTGCCACCCTGGAGTTGTTGTAGTTTACCTCAACACCTGGCCCTGCCGCATATTGAATACCGCCCCAAAGCATCTCGAGAAAATCGGGATCCTGATAACATTCATTAGTGTGGCCGAGGCCGGTATACCAGGTACGGCCGCCGTCGAACTCCCTCGACCAGGTAATGGGGTGGTTTTCTCCATTGGTCCCGCCTTTGTAAGACGTCTCGTCAAGGTTGAGGAGCACATTGATTTCAGGGCGTATATCCTTGTAGTTGTACCATTCGTCGGTGCGTTTCCAGATCTCGGGAAGGTGCTTGGTGGAGGGGTGAAATTTGTCGACGACCTTCACGACCGCATCGCGTACGTTCGGATCGTTGGGGTGACCATTGAACCACGCGCCTACGAGTTCGCCATACCAGGGCCACTCATATTCCGTGTCGGCGGCCGCGTGCACCCCTACAAATCCTCCGCCTGCCTGCACCCATCGGTTGAGTTCGAGCTGCTGTTGATCATTCAACACGTCGCCCGTTGTGTTCAGGAAAACGATCACATTGTAGTTTTTCAAACTCTTCTCCTCGAATATCTCGGCGCTTTGCGTGGTGTCGACAGAGAAGCCGTGCTTCCTGGAAAGGGCGAAAATGGCTTGCTTACCGGCCGGTATAGACTCGTGACGGAACGACATTGTCCGGGAGAAGACGAGCACCTTTATCACCCGCGTATCACGGGTCAAATAAAAGTACGCACCGAGGCCAATAGCCGCCAGAACGATAAGGATGATGTAGCGCTTTTTCATAGTAAAGGGGCTTCCCGCTATTTTTTCTTTATTTGAGTCAATATGACTCAAATATAAACATTAAATTTGTTTCGAAGCAAGGTTCTTGGGCCAAGAACCAGAGAACGTCGACCCAGCTACCAAATCATGATTCAAAAACTGCGATATTATATCCGGTCACTGGAAAAAGAGGCGATTCCGCAACTCTCCATCAACTGTGTGATATTTGGTTTTCACGGGAAGAAGCTTCACGTGGTCGTAAATCGCATCGCTCTCGAGGCGTCGCGGATCGTCGTGCTGCCCGGCGGTTTTATCGGTCAGAACGAGGATGTCTCAAAGGCAGTGGAGCGAATCGTGAAGGAGAGTACCGGACTGGAACGCATCCTGTTTCAACAGTTCGCCGTATTTGGCGACGCTTCACGCACGTTCGGAACGGAGTT
This sequence comes from Chryseolinea sp., assembly GCA_035489615.1. Taxonomy (GTDB): domain Bacteria; phylum Bacteroidota; class Bacteroidia; order Cytophagales; family Cyclobacteriaceae; genus Chryseolinea. The sequence continues at coordinate 429 of DATHKA010000453.1, read as the reverse complement.
CAAATCATTGGTTTCGAATCTGCGTGCTGCCGAACGGGCGGAACTGGCCTGGATATCGCGGCGGTTTGTGACCATTTGCTACATGGCCCTCGTCGACTTCAATAAGATATCTCTTCAACCGACGCAGTATCTCGAATCTGCAGAATGGATGTCCATCGACAAGAGCAGAACGCTCAACCTCGATCACAAGGACATTCTCGACAGCGCCAGGGCAACCTTGCTGAAAGAGCTGCCATATTCTCCCATCGCCTCCAACCTGCTGCCACCCAAGTTCACGCTCCCCGAGCTTCATGCGCTAACGGAAGCGATACTGGGGAGGCCCATTGACCGTCCCAACTTCCGACGAAAGATACTGAAGTCAGATCAGGTCGTGAAAGTGGGGCAGGATGCCTCCGGCAAGCGTCGTCCGGCAGATCTTTACGCCTTCAG
>DATHKA010000452.1:0-19054 GCA_035489615.1 Chryseolinea sp. | reverse complement strand
GTAGTAAGGTGTATGTGCACATTCTGAATTGGTTTGATGAGTCGCTCACTATTCCTGCCTGGGGCAAAAAGATCAAGTCGGCGAAACTGTTCTCAGACAAGACACCGGTAAAATTTCTGGAGAATGACTATGGGATAACGTTGAAGGTTCCCAAGTCCAAGATGGACGAGGTGGATACCATCATCGAACTGGAGATGAAGGAGTAGCAAAGGGAACAAAAGACGCGGAGAATTTTCACCGCAAAGACGCAAGGACGCAAAGTTGCGCAAAGTTTTTTAACCGCATTTCATTGTAAAGTGAATGCCTGGCTTCCCGCTTCACGATAGCACTTATAAGAAATCTTTGCGTCTTTGCGGTGAAAATTCTCCGCGCCTTCGCATACTTTGCCGCCTTTAATGCACGGGTTCGGCTATTTTCTTCGTGACCAGCTCCTTATCAAGGGGGGTGTTAACCTCATCGGTGGTCACCCAGTTCAAGAGCACAAAGGTCATGAGGAGGCCGGAAAAAAATCCCTCCAGCACTACGATAAAGGAGGCCATGTACGGATTGAGGTATCGCCCCATCGGTTCGTTAGCCCGGATGGAGTCCATAAACGACTGATCAAGTTGCATATACAAGAAGAGAAATACGCCAAATACCAGGGATGCGACGGCCCCTGTTGCGACGCCCATAATAAGGCCGCGGAAGTAGTTGAGCCGATCGGTATGGGTTTCTTTAAATTTGCGCAACGCTGCCCATATTCCCCCGGTGAGAATGACCAGGTTTAATAAACGAAGCTCGGCGTTGTGACCCAAGTTTATGAATTTCATCAAAAAGAAATAAGCGATAAGTCCCGCAGCGATGCGCAGGCCGTAGTTTTCCGCAATACGGTTCGGATTCGACAATATGTTCATGGCAAGTTGTATTTGGTGTCAAGACAATTTACATTATTAACTACATTTTCGAACGTTTCCGAACCTAAAAAAACTAGTAAATTGAAGTCAAACCAGCCCCTTTTTAGTAGATGAAAACGCTGAAAATTGCAGCAACCGTTGTGGGCGCTATCTGTATAATCCTGGTGATCGTCATCACTATTCAGCCTGAAAAGGCCCATCTTGAGCGATCCATCGTAATTGAGGCGCCCGACTCAGTTATTTTTCCTTACCTCAGCCATTACCGGAAACTCAGCGCCTGGTGGCCCTGGCCAAAGATGGATGCCGAGCTGAAGCAGAAATATGAAGGAGTAGACGGTACCCTGGGATCCAAGGTGATCTGGAACGGAACCAAAGCAGGAAACGGCAGTATGGTCCTGGAGGAACTGGTGCAAAACAAAAATGTGAAAAGTCTGATGACCATCGCTGGTCAGAAACAAACGGCAATCAGCGAATTCTCTCTTGAGCCGGAGGGTACCGGGACCCGCGTAACCTGGACTTACAACGGTGTCAATGACGGGGTGATGGGCAAAACGAAGTGGGTGGTGATGGGTACGCTGCTGGGAAGCCAATACGACCTGGGACTCAAGAACCTCAAAAAGATCATTGAAGAAAAGCAAGACACCATTCCTTCCCTCTAAAATCTTACGGCATAGTGACATACGAAGCTTTCAGGCAATCACTCGGCGAACAGAACCCGCCCGCCAGCCTTACGCCCCTCTTAATGGCGATGTGGTATGAGGGACGAGGTGACTGGCACTCGGCCCATGAGATAGCACAGGACGTGCACAGCCGTGACGGCTCCTGGATCCATGCTTATCTCCATCGCAAGGAAGGCGATCTGGGAAATGCCGGCTACTGGTATAACCGCGCCGGTCGGTCCACGCCCACCGACCATCTCGAAGAGGAATGGGAATCGATCGTTCGCGAGCTGCTGGGTAGCCAGTAACGCTTACGGTTCGCTCTCGTGCGGACGCGCAATAATCCGGGTCGATCGCCATTGCTCCAGTTCCCGCCTCCTGGCCGCAAGTTCTTCCTCCGATGGTTGATAAGATAGCAGTGGAAGCATGTCCGGCTGTCCGGCATCAATCCAGGCACTGAACCACAAGCTGCCCGTCATTCGAATGGCAGCGCGCATCCGCCGCTCTACCATACCATCCAGCCTGCGAAAATAGCGTCGGGCAAAGCTTTCCGAGTAGACTTTCAGGGTGATCCGGCCCTTACTTTCGAATGTGAATTTTCCTTTTGCAAATTCCTGGCTAAGGGTCCGCTCAATATCTAAGACCGAGTCGACAGCTGCATGCGAGTCGGCTACGGCCTGCCAGGCAGCCGAGAGGGGATCATGCAGGTACACTGCCCTGCCAACAAGAAAGTCAAAGTCGTGCGCAAAAAGCTCCGGCAGCCGCGACTCCCAAAAGCCGTGAATTCCTTCCTGGCCGGTGAGTTGTCCGTTGTAGTTCTCGGTGGTGTGCAGCGGCACATGTGCATCACCTACGTAGTGACCCAGTTCTGCCGACAACTTAAGGATGCGTGCCGGATCTCTGAGCAAAAATGCCTCCCTAAGTCCATAAAACATGCGACTGATGTGCCAGGGCACAATACCATACGCTGCCAGCGTGTCCTCGGTGTAACGGTTGGCCGCTTCCTTCCATACCCTGGGCATTACCTGCAGGGCGCTGTCGCCGTAATGATCGAGATCGATATAGTGTCGCGGTGCTTCGTCGGGTACCGAGTGCCTCCTTCGATCAGGATTGACAGCCACCTCCCTGATGTAAGTCATGTTTGGCTTATAAAAGGCCAGGAGTTCGGGCGGCAGCGTGTATACGGCCAGTTCATTGATCTCCTGGTGAGCGTAAAAACCCCAGATAAGCCAAATAATTGATAATGAATTTGTTAAATAGACCGATGCCATCGGTGCTGGATTTGTGCTGTTCGAGCAAAGTTGGTGTCTGTACCAGCCCCGAAGCAAAATTTCGTGTGCAACAAATCCTAGCAAAAAAGGGTCAGGAAAGATTGATTGGGCATTTTTTCCTTTTTTTGGCGTTCACGGCTGTCCAGAAAAGCCTGCAGTTTGTTTTGCAAATCCGCCAAATGCCTTTACCTTTGCACTCCTTATTTTGAGAAGCAAATGGCAAATCACAAGTCAGCAGAAAAGAGAATTCGGGCCAACGAAACAAAGCGCGTACGCAACCGCTATCAGCACAAGACCACCCGTACGGTGATCAAGAAGCTCAGAACCACTACTGTTAAGAGTGAAGCGGAAGCACTCCTGAAGGAGGCAACATCGCTGATCGACCGCCTTGCCAAGAAGAATGTCATTCACTGGAAAAAAGCGGCAAATCAGAAATCAAAGCTGTCCCGCTTTGTGAACAAGATCGCGTAAGTGAGATTGTTTATTCATAGATCTTTGAAAACCCCGCAAATTGTGGGGTTTTCCGTTTTATACCCAACCGTTGCACGCTTTACTTTACGCTGTTGATTTGTGTTATTTACTAAACCGTATCGATTACCGATGGCGGTCTTGATCATAGAGCCCGTTGGGCGAACTTTTACCCGTTATGTTTACTATCTCAACCGTTACCCCTTATGACAACAGAAACCGTCGTGCCCCTTCGGGATTGGTCACCACAGGACCTCCCACGGGAAAAATTAATCCACAAAGGCAAGTCAGCTTTATCAGATGCAGAATTGATTTCCCTCCTCCTCGGCACCGGCACCCGCACCACCAGCAGCGTCGAGCTGGGCAAGCGCGTGCTGCGGCATGCTAACAACAGCCTTCATGAGCTCGCGCGAATGACCGTAAAAGATCTGATTCGCGTAAACGGAATTGGACGCACTAAAGCGATGTCAATCGTAGCTGCCCTTGAACTGGGGCGACGCCGGCGGGAGCTTAATCCGGAATCGCGTCCCCGTCTCAGCAAGTCGGCCGATGCATTTGACCTCCTCAAGCCCGTGTTGATGGATATACCGCACGAAGAGTTTTGGATCATTCTCGTGAACCGGGCTAATCGTCTGATCAGAATAGGACAGGTAAGCCAGGGAGGCGTGGCCGGAACGGTGGCCGATCCCAAGATCATCTTCAAGATGGCACTGGAAGATCTTGCGTCCGGCATAATCCTGGCGCACAATCACCCGTCGGGCAATTTGAGTGCAAGTCCGGCCGATATCGAACTCACCAGAAAGCTCTCGGCGGGCGCTCGTCTACTGGAGATACAAGTTCTCGATCACATTATTCTGGCCGGTCAAAAATATTTTAGTTTTGCAGACGAGGGGTTAATGTGAAATTGCGCGCTTAGTCGTTATAGTTTTAGATGAAGAAAAAGCATCCCATCATAATTGGATTGATCGTCATAGTGGTTCCGATTTTAATTGGACAGGTGATGATGTCGAAGCGGGATCCGCAGCCGCTCGCATCTATTAGAAAGGAATATCCCAAGCGTCCTCCCAATCCGTTCCTGGAAAAGGTGATTAGTGAGTACGAGAAGAAGCTCCTGGCGCTGGTGGATCGCGCGCACACGCCAGGGCTGGCCGTGGTCATAGTGCACGACAGCACGATCGTCTTCATGAAGGGGATTGGGCTTCGCGCGATCGGCAAGCCGGATTCCATCGATGAGAACACTGTGTTCAGACTTGCCTCCGTGTCAAAATGCTTCGCGGCATTCCTTACCGGGGTTCTGGTGGAGGATTCGGTACTCAATTGGAACGATCACGTTTCTGATTATTTGCCGCGATTTGCACTCGAATCGCCAGAGGAAACGCAGAAACTTACCATTCGCAACGTGCTGTCGCACACCACCGGGCTCCCTTATCACACCTACACGAATATGGTCGAAGAGGGATCTTCACTCGACACCATGTTATCCTGGCTCCGCAATGTGCGTATGGCGTCGAAGGTCGGAAAGTCCTACAGCTATCAAAACGTGGCTTACAGCCTGGTTGGTCCTGTGATCCAGGCTAAAACCGGCAAGACATACGAGCAGGAAATGATCGAAAAAGTTTTCATTCCCTTGAATATGAAGACAGCGTCGATCGATTATGAAAGTATTATGGCGAACACGAACGTGGCAAAGCCCCATCTGATGCGCCGCAGGCAATTCTCCCAGGTAAAAATCAACGACACGTATTACAATGTCGCGCCTGCCGGAGGAGTCAATGCCAGCATTTCTGATATGGCCCAATGGATGATCGCGCTGCTGGGGAATCGCCCCGATGTAATTAGCCAGTCCACGCTGGACTCCCTGTTTACTCCGGTTATCAAGGCCCCTTCCAAGAATCGGAACTACGGTCGCATGCACCGGCTCAGCAAGTCTTATTATGGAATGGGATGGCGTATCCTGTATTACCCGAACGACACGCTGATGTATCACGGTGGATATGTAAGCGGTTATCGAAGCGAGGTAGCTGTCAACCCGCGCGACAAAATTGCCGTATGTATACTGGCGAACGCTCCCGGTGAGGCCGCCGACAACGGCATACCGCTGTTCTTTGATTTATTTGAGCCTGCGCGCCAAAGTGTCCTGCGATGGGAAGAGACCCAACGCCGGATTATAAACCGCGAGGCCCGGGCTATTGATTGATTTGTTGATCTTTTGATTGGTTGATTGAAATAACCCCAGTGAAACCTAAGAACATTATCCTTATTGGCGTTGTTGCTGTAGTCTTAATAGCGGTCATCTATACGTTTATGGGTAGCCAGGACCAGTCGGCATACGGATCGCAAATTGACAAGGAGCGCGAAGAACGCGACCGCTTCATGACGTCGTCGGCCGAATCGCCGTTCGCGAAAGAGCCCGCCAGCTACAAGGGACTCAATTACTATCCCGCAAACGTCCGCTATAAAATCACGGCTACATTGGCCCCGGTGCAGGAAAGGCAGCCAATTGTGTTGTCCACCAGCGACGGCAAGGAACAGCACTACCTGCCCTATGCCTATGCCTCCTTTGACCTTGATGGCTATAACAACAGCCTGCTGATTCTGGAAAACATGGAAATGGGACCGCAGCGCGGTACATTGTTCCTTCCGTTCGGTGATGAAACGAGCGCAGCAGAGACCTACGGCGCGGGACGATATCTTGATGTGGTTAAGACACCCGGGAACAATTCTATTACCCTTGACTTCAACAAGGCCTATAACCCGTACTGCGCCTACAACGATAGTTTTTCCTGCCCTTTTCCACCGCCTGAGAACCTGCTGAAGGTGGCTATCCGGGCCGGGGAAAAATCCTACCACTAATACGCCTTGGCAAAAAATAAGCAGTTGGGTGACGCCTGTCTACGATTATTTTTGCATCGGCGTACTAATATCACGCTCACAATCAGGTCACTGGGTGGTTTCACGCCCAAACTACATTAGAAAATATCGCGCAAACGATTAGTTTTGCCGTCTTCAGATCGTGGGCCATCGGTGCCTGGCCTGGAATTTTGACCATGACCATCTCATTCAACTGGCTTAAGCAGTACATCGATATCCCGGAAACCGCCGACGAGATTGGTCACGTCTTGACGTCCGGTGGTCTGGAAGTGGAGAAGATCACACCACATGAAACGATCAAAGGTGGGTTAAAGGGTCTGGTTGTGGGTGAAGTGATAACCTGCACCAAACATCCCAATGCTGACAAACTTTCGCTCACCACCGTTGATGTAGGCGGCACCGTCTTACCCATCGTGTGTGGTGCTCCCAACGTAATGACGGGGCAGAAAGTAATCGTTGCCGTTCCTGGCACTACTGTTCATCCTACACAAGGTGAGCCCTTTACAATAAAATCAGCCAAGATTCGCGGTGAAAAATCGGAGGGCATGATCTGTGCTGAAGACGAGATTGGCATGGGCCAGAGCCATGCCGGTATCATCGTATTGAATACAGAAGTGCCTAATGGAACACCCGCGGCACAATTCTTCGGAATACAGTCTGATTATGTTATAGAGATTGGGCTAACGCCAAACCGGGCGGATGCTGCGTCCCATATCGGCGTGGCGCGGGATGTACGTGCCTCAAAAGACCGTACCTTGAATTGGCCCGGTGTTGAGCAGTTCGCCATTGATAACCTTGATCTCACCATCCCGGTCGACGTGCAGAATGCCGCCGGGTGTCCCCGGTATTCGAGTGTTACGCTTACTGGTGTGACGATTTCTGAATCGCCAGCCTGGTTGAAACAACGACTCAGTACCATTGGCCTTACGCCCATCAACAACGTAGTCGACATCACTAATTTCGTGTGTCATGAACTGGGCCAACCGTTACACGCCTTTGACGCTGCTCAGATTGCTGGTGGAAAGGTGATTGTAAAAACCCTTCCCGCAGGAACCAAATTCGTGACACTTGATCAAAAGGAGCGAACGCTCACGTCGGGCGATCTGATGATTTGCAATGGCAGGGAGGAAGGCATGTGCATTGCAGGCGTGTTTGGTGGAGTAGGTTCGGGTATCACGAACGATACGAAGGATGTATTTCTGGAAAGCGCCTACTTTTCTCCCGATAGTGTCCGCCGCACATCGATCAATCATCAACTAAAGACGGATGCTTCGTTTCGTTTCGAACGTGGCGTCGATCCCAATAATACCGTGTATGCCCTGAAGCGTGCGGCTTTGTTGATTAAAGAAATTGCCGGCGGCAAGATATCGTCTGAGGTAAACGATTTTTACCCGCAGCCAGTCGCGAACCGGGACATTAAAATCATCGATAAACACGTTGACCGTTTGATTGGCAAACAGATTCCACGCGAACAGATGTTGAACATTCTTCGACGTCTGGATATTTCTGTGGTATCTGAATCGGCCGATAGCTTCCTCGTTAGTGTCCCACCTTATCGCGTCGATGTAACACAAGAGGCCGATGTGATCGAAGAAATACTCCGTATATACGGATTCAACAACATCGAACTGGCGCATTTCGCCCGCACTGATTTCCTTGCAGAGTTCCCTGTTAAAGACATCGATCGTTATCGCCGCAGTATCGGTGAGTTGCTCACGGGCAGGGGCTTCTATGAGATTTGGACGAATTCACTAACCAATCTGGCCTACCAAACGAAGCACAACCTGAGCTTTCCTGGCGAGCCAGTTGAAATCCTGAATAAACTAAGCGAGGAGCAGGGTATTCTTAGGCAGACTCTGTTGTTCACCGGTTTGGAAGTTTGTGCTTATAATATCAACCGGAAACAGCGCGAACTCAAACTGTTTGAGTTTGGAAAGACCTATCAAAAGAAGGATAAATACATTGAGCAGGAGAAGCTTGCCTTGTACGCGACGGGAAATCGCGAAGCCGAGAACTGGCAGCGAAAGGCGCAGGCGATCACTTATCACGACATGGCCCAACAGGTGCAACAAGTATTTCTCAAATCAGGAATAAAAAATCCTAAACAGGAGATTGTCAAAGATCAACTGTTCGATTATGGTGTTCGATTCTTGCAAGGCAAAGAAGAAATTGGCAAGGTTGGAAAAGTAAAAAGTGCGTTGCTGAAAGATTTTGGCATCAAGCAGGAATTATTTTATGCCGAGCTCGATGCTGCCTTGCTTTTCAAGAATGCAAATCCTAAGTTAGTAATTCAGGAAGTGACGAAATTTCCTGAAGTGAGAAGGGACCTTTCTCTCGTTATTGACAAGACGGTGAGTTACGATGATATTCGAAAGCTCATCAATGGTACTGAAGGGAAGCTGATAACAAACATTGTTGCCTTCGATGTATATGAAGGTGACAAGCTTCCGGAGGGAAAGAAAGCGTACGCGCTTGGTTTCACCTTACAGGATGAGAGCAAGACATTGACGGACGAGGTTATTGACAAAACGATGGACAAGCTGATGAAAGCCCTGGAGTCGCAGCTTGGTGCCGTCATCAGAAAATAGTTGCTGAAGGTTGTAAGGCATTAATGGCAGTTGAGTCAGCAAAAACTTGTTCGGGACACAGGATGAAGTTGAAACTTCTTTATTTTTGGAAGCTTCGTCGGCCGGAATTAAACAGAAAACAAGGCAAGGGCTAACACCCGCTAGCATAAAACTTTCGCATGGATCAGGAACTGCTAAAAACCAATCTGCATGGATTGGAGCGCAAGATTTTGGTGCTTATCAATGAGCACAAGAGTACTAAAGAAGAACTCAAAGCTCTTAAACGCGAGAATCAGTCATTGAAGGAGGCTATCCGGATGCGCGACGAACAAATCTCAGGTTTTCATAATCAATTGAAAATCACTAAAATTGTAGATAGTTTAGGCCCGGAAGACGGAAGTGTTTCGGAGTTGAAGAAGAAAGTGGACGATTATATTCGCGAGATCGACAAATGCATCGCTCACTTAAGTAGATAAAGCAACCTGTACGTACAATATTTCATGGAGGACCTCTCTATAAAGATCAAGATCGCGGACCGCGAATACCCGATGAAGGTAAAGAAAGCGGACGAAGAGCGGGTGCGAATAGCCGGGAAACTCATAAATGAAAAGATCAAATCCTACAGGGAGCAGTTTGGGATAGACGACAAGCAAGATTTACTGGCGATGGTGGCATTCGATTGTCTCATCGACAAAATGACTGCCGAAGACACCTATCAGTCTATTGATCAGACAGTATTCGAGAAGATCAGTCAGATGAATCATCTCGTTTCCCAATCCATCCTCTAATCTTCACTCCTCAGCCCTTCTCTAGCCAAGGCGGCACCGCCCGGGTAGTTCATAACATATTTCTTTATGTCAACAGAAGTCATAGTAATTGTGGCGAGCGTGATTGCCACAATCGTGCTGAGCCTGTTGTTCGGTTCTTTCCTTTATAAAAAAAGACTCCAAACGAATGAGGAAGATGCCCAGGCGAAAGCAAAGCTCATCATCAAAGAGGCTGAAATCGCGGGCGAAAACCTGAAAAAAGACCGGATCCTTGAAGCAAAAGAGAAGTTGCTGAGGATGAAATCCGAATTTGAGGAGGAGTCCAACAAGAAAAAGAGCCTGATCATCAGCAACGAACAAAAGATCAAGCAGCGCGAACAAACGCTCAGCAAAGAAATCGAGAACCTCAAGCGCAAGGAAGGGGAATTAGACGACATCCGCACCGACCTGCAGGCGCAACTGGAACACACACGTAAGCGCAAGGAAGAGCTCGACAAGTTCAATCAACAAAAGATTCAGGTGCTGGAGAATATCTCCAAGCTCACGGCCGAAGAGGCACGCGAACAACTCGTTGCTTCTTTGAAAGACGAGGCCCAAACACGTGCGTCGAGCTACGTGAAAGACATCATGGAGCAGGCAAAACTCTCCGCCACCAAAGAGGCCAAGAAGATCGTAATCGAAACTATTCAGCGCACAGCCACCGAGCATGCAATTGAGAACTGCGTTTCGATATTCAACATTGAGAGCGACGACATTAAAGGAAAAGTGATCGGACGGGAAGGCCGAAACATTCGTGCACTGGAAGCTGCCACGGGCGTGGAGATCATCGTTGATGATACGCCTGAGGCGATCATAATTTCCGGTTTTGATCCTGTACGCCGTGAAATCGCACGCCTTTCACTGCATCGTCTCGTTCAGGACGGTCGAATTCATCCGGCTCGTATCGAAGAAATTGTCGCGAAGACAACCAAAAATATCGAAGACGAAGTTGTTGAAATTGGCGAACGCACGGTGATCGATCTGGGCATTCACGGATTGCACCCCGAACTTGTGAGAATGGTGGGGCGAATGCGCTTCCGTTCTTCCTATGGACAAAACCTGCTTCAGCACTCGCGTGAAGTTGCCAATTTGTGCGCCATCATGGCTGCTGAACTGGGCCTCAATGTAAAGCAGGCGAAACGCGCAGGCCTCCTCCATGACATCGGCAAAGTCTGGCCGGAAGAACTGGAGAAACCCCACGCCATTGTGGGCATGGAACTCGCACAAAAGTATAAGGAACATCCCGTTATCTGCAATGCCATCGGAGCTCACCACGATGAGATCGAAATGACGAGCATCATATCTCCCATCGTTCAATCGTGCGATGCGATCAGCGGGGCAAGACCAGGTGCACGTCGTGAAGTGATGGAGCAATACATCAAGCGCCTGAAAGAACTTGAGCAACTGGGATTGAGCTTTGAGGGCGTTGACAAGTGTTACGCAATACAGGCAGGCCGGGAGTTGCGTGTAATTGTTGATGCTGAAAAGGCATCCGACGAGCGCGCCGGACAATTAAGTTTTGATATTTCACAGAAGATCGAACGCGATATGCAGTACCCCGGACAAGTTAAGGTTACCGTAATACGGGAGATGCGCAGCGTGGCGTATGCTAAGTAGCTGAGGAAGCAGGCAAGGGAAGCAGGCAAGGGAAGTAGGCGAAGAAGGGAAGCAAAGGGCCTACGGCCGAAGACTTAACCGCAGAGCCGCAATGAAACGAAGTACCGCGAAGAGATGCGCCGGTGGCGCATCGTATAGTATTTTGGCCCCTGGTATATAGAGACATCGGCTGCGATGACAATAATGTAAGTTGTGCCGAAGGCACAACCTCTGCGGTACTTCGTGCCATTGCGGCTCTGCGGTTAAGTCTTCGGCCGTAGGCCCTTTGCTCCCTTTCTTTGCCTCCTTTTGCCCCTCTTTCAGCCTGCTATAATTTTGTATTATTTTTCGGACGGCGCTGTCTCGAATGCATTTTTTCGTAGTTTCATTCGTTTGACCTCCGTGAACGGAAATGATGAGACGCCTTATAACGTGCCCCCTGCTGGTTGTTTTATTGCCAGTTGCAGCGCTCGCCCAACAAGCCAGGCCTGATACGCTCTTTCTAGCCGCAGCAAGGCAATACCAACAGTCTTTGTATGACGCGTCTATACGCGGTCAATCGCGGCTGTACAATGGCACTGAGTATCGCGACTACCTGGCACAAGGTGACGAGAATCCCTATTTCGGCGCTGACGACTGGCAATACGGGTACGTTTATTACGACGATGTGCGTTACGACAGCGTCGCTATGTTCTATGACTTGAGTCGCGATCAGGTGATCACGGAACACATGCTTACCGGTGCAAAGATTGAGCTGATTGTAAAGAAGATTTCCGCTTTTGAGATCAATCATCATCCCTTCGAGCGTTTGTACCGCGATTCTTCCGGGGTAATTTCGGAAGGGTTCTATGAGCGTCTGTACAATGGCCCGACGAAGGTCTATGTGAAACGCACCAAAACGCTGTCGTCGAGGGCATCCGGCAATGAACTGATTTACACATTCGATGAGCGCAACCGTGTCTATTTGCTAAAGGACAATCAATACCACCCGGTCAGGACGAAGAAGTCGGTCCTTCGGGTTTTTGGCGACAAGAAACCGGAATTGAAGTCGATGCTAAAGGACGAAAAGATCAAATTCAAGACCGCCCGCGAACGCGCCATTGTGAGAATGGCCCAAACCTACGATTCAACACACAACTAAGGTATGAGGAGATTCTACCGTTGGATATTCATTTTCGTTTTCTCTATCACGGCCGCTCTAAGCGCATCTGGGCAGACGCTACGACTCATTTCCGGAACCTATGATAGCGCGAAGTTCGACGACCTCGTGCGGGATATCGAAAAACAAACGCCCTTTCACTTCTACTACAATTCGCGGGCAACGGACAGCCTGCGGGTTACGCTGTCCTTTCAAAACAGCGAAGTAAGCCCGGTATTGGGCCAACTCTTCTCAGGTACGGATTTGCATTTTGCTATCGACGAACGCAATAACATATTCGTCACCGAAGGGCGTGAGATCATGACTGCGCTACCCGATGATTTCTTCAACCAGGGGACGGTGCAAAACAGGGTGCAGACCGCGCCGGTATTCGACTATACCGAATACGAAAAGCGCGAAAAGCAGAAGAAGCTGGTAGAATCACGTCTCTATTCCATCGGCGCAAAAACCACGAACATGGTGGGTAACGGCACCCTGGCCGGTAGTGTCCGTGATGCGGCAAGTGGCGAGCCCGTTATTGGGGCCGCTGTTTACGTCGAGAATCCTATGATCGGAATTTCTACCGACCAGTTTGGCTACTATTCCCTCACGTTGCCCAAGGGCCGGCATGAGCTAAAAATTAAAAGCATTGGCATGAAGGCAACCATCCGCCAGATCATGGTATACGGCGACGGTAAGCTGGAAATTGAGCTTGAGCAGGATGTCACGCCTTTGAAGGAGGTGGTCATAGAGTCAGAAAGAGATGTTCGAGTTACCGGATTGGCTATGGGTCTGGAGAAGCTGGACATCAAAACGATGAAGAACATGCCGCTCGCACTTGGCGAAACCGATATCATGAAGGTAGTCCTTACGCTGCCAGGCGTCCAATCCGTTGGGGAAGGCACGGTCGGACTAAACGTTCGCGGCGGTGCAACGAACCAAAATCTCATTCTATTCAACGATGCCGTCGTGTATAATCCTTCTCACCTGTTCGGGTTCTTTTCAACGTTCAATCCCGACGTATTGAAGAATGTCGAGTTGTATAAGAGCGGTATTACGGCAGACTATGGTGGACGCCTTTCTTCAGTGCTCGACGTCAGCTCTCGCGAGGGCAACCTGAAGAAATTCTCTGGATCGGGCGGTATCAGTCCCATCACCGGAAGACTCACTATCGAAGGTCCGCTAATTAAAGACAAGACCTCTTTCCTTATTGGCGCAAGGTCCACGTATTCTGACTGGATTCTCAGCAGGCTCAATGATCCGCGGCTCAACGATAGCAAAGCTTCGTTCTACGACGTCAATCTTAATATTTCGCACAAGTTCGGTGAGAAGGACAACTTGTACCTGTCCGGCTACATGAGCCAGGACAAATTCAAGCTCGACCAGGACACCACCTACAGTTACAGCGATCGAAACGCGTCAGTAAAATGGAAGCACATATTCAACAACCGCTTGTTCGCGGTGCTGACCGGCGGATTCAGCCGCTATCAATATGCTGTGGAAAGCGATGCTAACCCGGTGAATGCTTTCACCATGAATTTCAAAGTGCAGCAGATCAACGGCAAGCTCGACTTTAATTATTTCCTCAACGCCAAGCACACCGTTTCTGCGGGTGTTAGCACAGTGCGCTATCACCTCACGCCCGGCGACCTGCAGCCCGAAGGTCCGGAATCCCTGGTCGTACCTGACGTTCTCGAAAAAGAACAAGGGCAGGAAAGTGCCGTGTACATTGGCGACAATTTTGAAGCCTCGCCAAAACTGTCGCTGTACGCGGGCATACGCTACTCGTACTATCAGTACCTCGGCCCGAAAACAGTATATACTTATCCCGCAGGCGGGGCGCTGGATGCCTCCGTTATTCAGGACACGCTTCACTACGACAAAAGAAAATCAATCGCCACATATCACGGTGCCGAGCCAAGATTTTCAGTACGATACAGCCTTACCGACAAGATGTCGCTTAAGTTCAGTTACAATCGCATGCGGCAATATATTCAGATGCTATCCAATACAACTGCCATTACGCCAACCGATATCTGGAAGCTTACGGATACGTACATCAAGCCACAGCTTGGCGATCAATATTCTCTCGGCTTCTACGCCACACTCAGAAAGAGCACGATCGATATTTCGGTCGAAGGCTACTACAAAACGATGGAGAACACACTCGACTTCAAGAACGGAGCAACCTTACTGTTGAATCACCACATTGAGACCGATGTGGTTAATGCCCAGGGAAAGGCGTATGGCGCCGAATTCATGATCAAGAAGGCGTCGGGAAAATTAAACGGATGGATTAGCTACACCTATTCGCGCACGTTCCTGCAGGCAAAAAGCGATCTTGAATCCGAGACCGTGAATGAAGGCGCATGGTATCCCAGCAGCTACGACAAGCCGCACGCCGTGAATTTAGTGGGCAATTACAAGTTCAGCCGGCGATTCAACTTCTCGGTAAACTCGACTTACAGTACCGGTCGGCCAATAACCCTACCGTTGGCAAAATATGATCTTGGTGGAGCTACAAGGCTATTCTACAGCGACCGGAATCAGTATCGCATCCCGGACTATTTCAGAATCGACGTCTCTATTAACATCGAAGGAAATCACAAGGTGAGAAAACTGGCTCACAGCTCGTGGACCTTTGCTGTGTACAACCTCACCGGCAGACGCAATGCTTATTCTGTGTTCTTCCGTTCAGAAAACGGACAGGTGAACGGCTACAAACTTTCGGTGTTCGGTCAGCCCATACCAACCATTACATACAACTTTAAATTCTGATATGCGGCGCGCCTGGGCAAAGTTGTTTCTAACTGCGACAGTCCTTTTTGGGGGATGCCTGGATCCTTATTCCCCGCCGGTAAGCGACACGGAGGTTGATATACTGGTTGTTGACGGGTTTCTCGATACGCATGAAGGTATTGCTAACGTTTCGCTCAGTAAGGCTGTGCCCCTGTCTTCAACCAGTGAATCTGCGGCGGAACCAGGTGCCACGGTCACGCTATTAGACGATGACGGATCTGCGTTTCCGCTGCAAGAAGTGAGCGTTGGGCAGTATCGTGTTACCGGAGTGCCTGTTAAGCCGACTGCGAAGTACCGAGTCCACATTCGCACGCAATTCGGAAACGAGTATCAATCAGATCTGATGGGAATATTCCAGACACCGCCAATTGATAGCGTAACCTGGATAGCCGACGAGGAGGAGCTGACGATTCGGATAAATACGCATGACGCCTCCGATAAAACCAAATACTTCCGCTGGACCTTCGAAGAAACCTGGGCCTATCATGCCGCTGTGTTGTCACAATACAAGGTCATCGGAAAACAATATGTGGACCGTACTCCTGAAGAAATGATTTTCTACTGCTGGAACACACAACCGTCGACAAATATTGTCATCGGTACCACCACCCGGCTCAGTGAAAACCTCATTAGCCAGACGCCTGTTGCTTATGTTCCCAAAGGTTCGCAAAAACTCTCCATGAAGTATAGCATCCAGGTCACGCAACGCGGGCTAGGCGAAGAGGAATACACCTACCTCGACCAGCTGCGGAAAACAACTGAAAGTATAGGCGGGTTGTTTGACCCCCAGCCTTCGCAGGTGCCGGGCAACATCAGTCGCCTCGACCCTTCGTCGCCGTTGGCCATTGGATACTTTGGAGTTGGGAATACCGTTAAGCAAAGAATCTTCATTGCGGCCGCCGAATTGCCCAGGAGCTTTCAAGTAGGATATCCTGTGCCCGGGTGTTATCCACCCGACACGGTATGCCTTATTCCCACAGCGGCTATCAAAAATTGTACGCTCATGGCGCAAGACCTTACCGAAGCGACTACGCTCGGTGGGGCAATCTATGCGAACAGAACTCTCGTCGGAATTACTTTGACTTCACCGCGCTGTGCCGACTGTCGCACGATGGGTGGGGTCTTGACTAAGCCTGATTTTTGGCAATAACTGTGACATGATGAACTGGTCGTTTTTTCCATATCGCTCAGCATTTGGCACGCCAGGTGCTCGGCTTAGCTTGCTTGCCGGACTTTTATTGCTGTCGATAACCGCGACGGCACAGCAACAGGCGCTGGATTCTCTGGTCCGAAAATTCAATGCGTATCGAACGGTGGCAACAACGGAGAAGGTGTACGTGCACATCGATCAGGATGTTTGCCTTACCGGAGAAACGATGTGGTTCAAAGTCTATCTGTTGAATGCCTCCTCACACGAGCCCTCGAAGTTGAGCAAGGTAGCATACGTTGAAGTATTGGACAACGTAAACCACGCCGTCCTGCAAACCAAGATCGCTGTCAGCAACGGCGTGGGAAGTGGCTCGCTTTTTATTCCCGCTTCGATAACATCCGGAAACTATGTGATACGCGTGTACACTGCCTGGATGAGGAACTTCAGTCCGACATTCTATTTTCACAAACAGATCACCCTGATTAATCCATTCCGCAGACTGGAACTGGAGAAGAAGGTGGCGGCTCAGAAATCGCTGGTACAATTTTTCCCCGAGGGTGGAACGCTTGTTAAAGGAATTCCCTCACGCATAGCCTATCGCATTGTGAATCTCTATGATTCTATGAGTCGCCTTTCGATCCAACTTATCAATGGAGACACCACGATTCTCAAACCTGACCGTTACGGCCTGGGAACGTTTAGCCTTACTCCACAGGCTGACAAGCGGGCGGTTGCCTACCTGTTGGATGACGAAGGACACCGTCAGGTACTGGAACTTCCTGCCGCTGCCGATGCGGGATATAGCCTCACCGTCAAAGACAGCACCAATGAGTCTATTGCACTCGGGGTTCGGAAGGTGAACGTACCGGACGACGATAATGTGTTCCTATTGGTTCATGCCCGAAACGTCATTTCATTTGCCCGCGTGCAGCGGGTCCGTGGCGGGCGCGCCGCAGTTGTCATTCCGCGCAGTGCCCTTGCCGAAGGTATTTCTCACATCACGGTATTTGATGCCTCGATGCATCCTGTATGCGAGCGCCTGTACTTCAACCCGGTAAAACGCATTCTCGCTATTTCCGCCACGCAGTCCCAACGGGAATATGGCGTTCGCAGGAAAGTGACCCTGGACCTGGACGTTCATGATGCGGACGGACCGGCTGCCGCCACCAGCCTGTCCGTTGCAGTTTATCGACGCGACTCCCTGCGTCGCAACGAGAGCCATGTGCTCAATTCTCTCTGGTTGGATTCGGACCTGCAGGAAGTGCCCGATCTTCCAGCTGACTTTCTAATCAACCTGACGCCCGGGAAGCGAACCATTCTTGACAACATTATGCTGACCCACGGCTGGCGACGTTTCACCTGGTCAGACGTCGCGGCGGGCAAAACGCCCCCAATAACATTTATTCCTGAACTGCGAGGACACATCATCAGAGGAAAGGTTAACAATCCGGAAGGAAATCCCGAGCCCGGTAAAGTCACTTATCTCTCTGCACCCGGCACAAACATTCAGGTGTACGGCTCCGTCAGCAATAAAAAGGGCGAGGTGCAATACGAAATGAAAGACTTCAGTGGTTCACGACGCATTGCTGTGCAAACGAATCTCTCCCGGGACAGCACCAGCAAGATCACCATCGTGAGCCCGTTCAGCGATCAGTTTACCACCATCAACATCAAGCCCTTTTCACTAAGTCCAAAACTCGCCGAGACAGTCGCAACACGCAGCTTCCGTTTGCAGGTCCAGGACATCTACTACCAGGACAGAGGCGCTCAAACAAGGAGTGTCACTATCGATACTACGGCATTTTACGGTAAAGCAGATGCGACGTACTACCTGGATGACTATACCCGCTTTCCGGTTATGGAGGAAATTATGCGTGAATATGTGCCCGGCGTCCTGGTGAGAAAGCGTCGTGATGGCTTCCATTTCATTAATCTTGACCTTGTGAACAAGGGTGTCTTTAACGAGGATCCGTTCATCATGCTGGATGGCCTTCCCCTCTTTGACGCGGATGAGATCATGTCCTATGATCCCTTGAAAGTCAAAAAACTGGAAGTTTTCACCCGTCGTTACTATATGGGTGTGTTGTCGTTACCGGGCATTGTCAGTTACACAACTTACGCAGGCGACCTTTCAGGTTTTAATATCGATCCCCATTGCCTGGTGCTTGACTACGAGGGCCTGCAACTGCAACGGGAATACTACACGCCAAGGTATGAGTCCGCAAAACAGCGTGACTCGCGAATGCCGGATCAGCGCGATAGACTATTCTGGGCGCCTTCGGTAGTGACGGATAACGACGGCAAGCAGCATTTGGAATTCTTCACGTCCGACATTACTGGCGAATATGAAGTGCTGGTGGAAGGAGTGAGTACAAAGGGTGCTGCCGGGGGAACGAAAAGCAAGTTTGCGGTGGTCAGTCTCAATGATTAGAATCTTCCAAAGGATACTGTAAAGCAACCTTATGCTCAGTCGCATCGTATGGTTGATTTTGATTGTCTTGTTTGCGGGATGCCTCGATCCCTATGCGCCTCCGACGGGGGCCGCGGATGTAGTGATTCTGGTCGTCGATGGATCCCTGGACACCAGTGAAGGCAGTGCGACAGTTGCCTTAAGCCGCGGCGCCACACTCTCCATGCCAGACAGCTTCCCAACGGTAGGAAACGCTTTTGTCGCTGTCGAAGACGCGCTGGGCAACATTTATCCACTCACGGAAGAAAGCGCAGGCAACTATCAGGCTACCGGTATTCCGATCTATAGCGACGCGCAGTACCGACTGCACATTATTACCCAGGAAAATGAGGAGTATTACTCCGACGCTGTCGCTCCACGCGCCAC
>DATHKA010000451.1:0-13156 GCA_035489615.1 Chryseolinea sp. | reverse complement strand
CAACCGCTTAGAGAAGGCAAGTCAGGCGCACAAAAGTAAACGCCAAAGACATCCCGGTACCTAGAAAACTATCCATTTGATTCGACAGGCTGGCCAACTAAATTTATATCTTTTGTTTTATCTTTGCTCTATGTCTTCGGGAGCTACATCGCGCTTCAGTGATCGGGTCGATAACTACGTCAAGTACCGGCCAGGCTATCCAAATGCCGTTCTGCGCTATCTGATGGAAGAATATGAATTGTTACCCAGCCATACCGTTGTAGACATCGGCTCGGGCACGGGCATTTCATCAGAACTATTCCTGAAGAACGGAAATCGCGTCGTGGGTATTGAACCCAATGCGCCAATGCGCGATCGATCAGCTATACTTTTGAAAGGATACAGCAATTTCGAAGCGATCGACGGAACAGCAGAAGATACCGGCCTTCCGGGTCTCTCGGCAGACTTCATCATTGCGGGCCAGGCATTTCATTGGTTCGACCGGGACCGCGCTAAGAAAGAGTTTCAGCGAATTCTGAAGAGCGAAGGCGTAACCGTATTGATGTGGAATGAGCGGTTGGTTGAGACGGAGTTTGCCAGACTGTACGACCAACTCATCGTTGATCATTCCATTGACTACGTAACCGTGGATCATCGCAATATCGAAGAAGACGCCATCGCTGAATTTTTCGCGCCTGATTCGTGTACGCTACAGGTCTTCGGGAATGAGCAGGTATTCGGTTATGACGGACTAAAAGGTCGGCTGACTTCGTCGTCGTATGTACCGAACGAAGGGCAGCCCGGCTACCGTTCGATGGTTGCCGACCTGCAAAATTTATTTAACCGTTTTAAGGAAAAGGAAACGGTGACCATTCACTATGCGACAAAGGTGTATGCCAGCCGGGCCGCGTCTCACCGGTAACGTTCGCCGAAGAGGCCAAACCTAACAACGCTGCAACGAGACCCAAAAAATGCCGGGGGCTTTCCTGGTTGAAACGACCGGGCCAAATGACGCGACGTTACAGCGTAAAATAGAAGGTTGCCCCTTCTTCTGGTTTGGCCTCCGCCCATATCTTCCCGTCGTGTTTCTCGATAATACGTTGAACAACAGAAAGTCCGATTCCAATCCCCTCAAAGTCTTTCACTCCATGGAGCCGCTGAAACATGGCAAACAGCTTATCTGAATAAGCCATGTCGAAGCCAGCGCCATTGTCGCGGACATAATATATCACGCCACGATCCGACAGTTCGTGCCCGATATTGATGATCGATACATCTTTCTTTCCTGTATACTTGATAGCGTTTGATATCAAATTAGCCCAGACCTGTCTGATGAGGACGTCGTCCGCCAGGGCATTCGGAAGCTCATTTATGGTTATCTCGAACTTACGACTGCCATCATGAGGTTTACATTCTTCCCAGACCTCTTCTGCCAGGGTATGCATGGAAACCGGCGACCGGGAAATTCTGCGCTGACCCAATTGTGAAAACTGCAGCAGACCATCAATCAACAGCTCCATCCGGCCCACATTCCGGATGATCCTGCTCGCTGTTCTTTCTTCCGATGGTCCAACTTTGTCGCCGAGACTTTCAAACAAAGCATCCGTGAAGTGCCGGATCGATCGCAATGGAGCACGCAGATCGTGCGATATCGAGTGCGAATAGGCCGCCAGTGATTCGTTGGCGGCTGATAGCTCGGCCGTGCGTTCATTTACCCGACGTTCCAGGTCGGTATACAGACTCACATTCTCGATTGTAACCGCGGTGATATCCGCCAAAGACTGTAGCAGGTCCATTTGTTCAGGCGTGGGTGTGCGAATGCTAGCCCAATAATTACCAATGGCACCGATGGGCTCCAGCGTCCTGATTGGCACCATCGCAAGACTCCTGACGAATGTAGGTCGATAGACATCATGAGGAATTCGGGAATCTGAGTAGATGTCCTCAATGGACACCGCGCGTTTGTTCTCAATCACCCAGCCGCTGATACAATCGACCAAAGGGAACCGATGTCCTTTCCACAAGGGACTAATCGCGTCCTCATCCATGTAGTAACATTGTTGACCTTCGCGCAACACAAACGTGGCACCGTCGGCACCGGTCAATGCCCTGGCAGCCTTTCGCACGATCATCGTGATCGCATCCATACTGCGCGCCAGCGACAACTCCTGGACTACCTGAACCAGGTGGCGCATGCCGCCATCGGCTGTCCTATCTTCATCTACTTGCTTTGTTGGAGACATGCGAAGTTCGTTTTGTCGAGACTCATTAAATCACCCCTACCCCCGGAGTTGGGGGGTATGACCTCAGCATCAACCCTAGGGTTACCGGTTGAATATGAAATATTTGCATCAGTCATGCCAGAACCTACCACAAACATACAATAACATCCAAAAAACACATTTATTGATTCGCGCTGAGGATATTTTTTGCTAATTTAACTCACACACCACTCTCATCTCTGAGAAGTCGTCGAAGTGTTGGCCGTCATGGAGAGCAACCGGAAACTGAAGATTCTACTACTGGAGGATAGCGATGACGACGCCCTGCTGATTGAACGAACATTGTTCAAAGATGGGTTGCCTCACCTTCTCAGGTGCGCCGAAACAAAACAAGAGTTTATGGATGCCATCCGTGAGTTTCGGCCCGATGTGGTGCTCTCCGATCACGGCCTACCCCAATTCAACTCGATGGAGGCGCTGGGCATTTCATTAAAAGAAATTCCCAAGGCACCCTTCATTTTGGTCACGGGTTCAGTATCAGATGAATTTGCTGTATCCTGTCTCCGCGCCGGCGCTGACGACTATATACTGAAGTCGAACCTGACCCGTCTTCCCAGCGCCATCCGGAATGCCGTGCGTAAGAAGACGCTCGATCGGTTGAAACGCGAGGCACGGACGGCCTTAAGGGCTCAAAACAACGAATTGCTAAAGGCGAATAAAGAACTCGATACGTTTGTATACAGCGTTTCTCACAACCTTCGCGGTCCATTGGCATCACTCATGGGTCTTCTGGCAATCGCGCGGGAAACTGATGCGGAACAAAAGTTCGGGGACATCCACGACATGATGGGCACCACCATGCTCAAGCTGGATGAAACCCTCAAAGAGATCGTTGACTATTCAAGGAATGCGCGTGGTGAGTTGCAACTCGGAGTAGTGGACTGGCACACGCTCACCGAGGGCGTTTTCCACCGGCTTGAGTACTTGTTCAAAAAGAAAGAGATCGTCAGGTTAGTGGAGCTGAAATGCGATGTTCCCGTGATATCCGACAGTGATCGCATTGCTGTCGTGCTCACGAACCTCGTTGCCAACGCTGCCATCTTCTCGTCCTCTCATCGAAAGCCGTGCGTCTCCATCGAAATACAAACGCATCCGGACCACACCCAGATTACCGTTACAGACAACGGCATCGGCATACGCAGCGAAGTACTTCCCAAAATATGGAATATGTTTTACCGGGGAAATGAGGCCAGTCAGGGTGCAGGCTTGGGGTTATACGTCGTACGGGAAACGATCGGGCGACTACACGGCACCGTATCCCTTACCTCGGAGGTCGATCAGGGCACTACTATTCGCATTGAGCTTCCAAATCTTGCCGGCTGAACGTCGTCGAACATGGGCAAAAGATATTATCACACGGATCTCCTCATAATAAGGTGGAACGGGTTCTTGATCTTGTCACGCGAGTAAGAACGCACCATCTCGGCCATCGTTCTGCCCATCTGCTGGAAGTCGGTACTTAGCACCGATATTCCACCCGCCAGTATCTCTTTGAAAGGACTATCGTTGTAGGCGATGATACCGAGGCTTTTCCCAAGCTTAAGATTTTTTGCAGCCGCCTTCTTGATGATTTCAACCAGATCGGCCTCTTCAATAACAATGTAGAGCTCGGCCGGCCTCACGAGCTGGTCGCATGCGCATAGTGCTGATTCCACAAACACCGGCACGCCGTCTTTGATTCCCGTATTGATGAAAGGCAGATCCCGGGTGCTGTCAACGCCAGCCCTACCCGCAACTGCGAGAAATACATCCAGGAGTCCGTCCTGGTTAATGTCGATGACCGACACACCGGTAACCCAACGATCAGTTGCTACGCGTGACGCATTCGTGACGTCCTTGAATTTCAGTTTACCTTCATTCAGGTAAAGCCGTGACGAAACCTGGTTGCCTCCAAAAAACAGGTCCTCCAGGCCGTCGTTGTTAAAATCGCCGACGCCCACGCCGCTGCCGTTGTAAATGTATTCGTAGTGTCATGTTGTGTACGGCTCAGCATTTACCACAAGGATCAAAATTACGGCCAGCGATCCCGCCTCTTTGGATGCGCGAGATAAGGAAGAAAAGTCGCTGAAATCGGGCTGTCATCATTACAAAAGGACATTTCTGAGGCGATTATCAACCTCGGTGCCATGCTGTGAAACCCTCGATTCACAGTTAATCACGGTATTTAACTTCTATTTAAAGGAAGTTGCGTGTATCTATACCGCGATTCTACGATCAATCATTTTGAAGAATAAGTCAGGCCGGGCTATCCCCACAGGTTCGCTGACGACCTTTAGCTCGATCATCCTGGAACGCAAGACAGCCACGTACTGCCCGTGAATATTACGATGAAATCAATCCCTCTGAAAAACATAATATGAAAATAGCTTCTATCGGACGTCGTAGCCTATTAGTGATGACCGCTTTTTGGCAATTGACATTCATGACACCATCACTGGCACAGGAAAAGGGCACACCGGAAGTACTCCCGCGCCCTGACTTCCATTTTCCGGGCAATGTTGGTCGCACGTACAAGGACTCGGATGCGCCGCAGTTTCCGCAGCCCGTGGCGGCACCCAAAGGAGCACCCAACGTGGTCCTCATCCTCATCGATGATGCCGGGTTCGGTCAATTCGGTACGTTCGGAGGTGCTGTGCCTTCTCCGACTATGGATAGGCTGGCGGCCGAAGGCATCCGGTACAATCGCTTCCACACCACAGCGCTTTGTTCGCCGACTCGCGCTGCTTTGATCACAGGACGCAATCATCACTCAACTTCATTTGCCGGTATTACCGAGTTGGCCACGGGCTATGATGGCTATACCTGCATCATGCCCAGAAATTGTGGCACCGTTGGCGAAGTGCTTCGTCAGAATGGATACATGACGGCGTGGATTGGTAAAAATCACAATACACCCACCTGGGAATTGAGCCAGGCAGGTCCTTTCGACCGGTGGCCCAATGGCCTCGGGTTCGATTATTTCTATGGCTTCAATGCCGGTGATATGAATCACTGGAATCCCGTTCTTTACGAGAACCACAACCTGGTACCGGCATGGTGGCTGGGACGCATACCGCGAAGAAACTTTCGCGCGACAAAAAAAACTTGGCGTGATTCCGGCCGATGCCAAACTTACGGCGCGTCCTGACGGGCTGCCTGCATGGGAGTCGCTTAACGCTGACCAAAAGCGACTGTATGCGCGCATGATGGAAGTGTTCGCAGCCTACGGTGCACATTGTGATCATGAGATGGGAAGAATTATCGAAGCCGTGAAGCAACTGCCGGACGCCGACAATACGATGATCATCTATATCGCCGGCGACAATGGTTCCAGTGCGGAAGGTGGTATCGAAGGCTCGCTGAATGAGAACTTGTTCTTCAATGGGTTTCCCGAAAAGTGGCAGGACAACCTGAAAGTTATCGATGAGCTGGGAGGTCCTAAACATTTCAATCACTTTACCAGCGCCTGGGCACACGCTATGAATACTCCCTTCCAGTGGACCAAGCAGGTGGCCAGTCACTTCGGCGGCACGCGAAATCCGATGATCATTTCCTGGCCCGCTAAGATCCAGGAAAAGGGCGGATTGCGTAGCCAGTTCGTCCACACCATTGATGTTGTCCCTACGATCTACGAGGCCTGCGGTATCACGGCGCCCAGTGTCCTGAACGGCATCACGCAGAAGCCCGTCGAAGGCTACAGTTTCCTGGCAACGCTGTCTGATCCAAAAATCGTTGTGCGCAAAACGCAGTACTTTGAATTGGGTGTTAACCGCGGGATCTATGACAACGGTTGGATGGCGTCTGCGGTATCTTTCGCTCCCTGGGATCCCAATCGCGGCGACTTCGATCCCGACAAGCAGAAATGGGAGTTGTACAACATAGATGAAGATTTTTCGCAAGCCAACGACCTTGCCTCCCAGCAACCGGAGAAGCTGCGTCAGATGGAGGACCTGTGGTGGGTGGAGGCGGCCAAGTACAATGTGCTTCCGCTGGACTGGCGCGCAGTTATCAGAATGAATGCCGAAGCCATGGGGAGACCAACGTTGATGGGCCATCGAAAGAGTATGACGTATTACGCGGGAACGATTGGGCTACCCGACGCCGCTTCACCGAACATGACCAATAAGTCGTGGACGGTGACCGCTGACTTCGAGACGACCGGTAAACAGAGCGGTATTATTGTCACGCATGGCGGGCTGGAGGGCGGGTATGCCATTTACCTCCGCGACGGAAAGCCTACGTTCGTCTATAATTATCTGTCGATCGATCGGCCTACCCTGGCCAGTAAAACGGCCTTACCAGCAGGCAAAGTCAAGCTCGTAGTAGATTTCACCTACGACGGTGGCGGCATGGGAAAGGGTGGCAAGGTTACGATGACGGCTAATGGGAAAAAGATTGGTGAACAACGATTGGAGAAAACGATCCCGATCCAGTTCTCGATAACGGAGGGTCTGGACGTTGGCATGGACATTGGATCGGCCATCGACTTTACGTATAAATTACCGTTCGCCTATCCCGGTAAGATCGAAAAGGTTACGATAGATCTGAAGTAATGCAACGGTTTCCTGGCTGACGAATTCGAACTGACCAGTTCAATTACTTAGTAGAGTTAATTCAGTCATCTTCAGTTAAGACTTTCACCTATCTGACCAGTGCGCCAGATAAAAAAACTCCCAACCATACGATATATGAATCGGTACCTGAAAATCCGCCAAGCAGCAAGGTGCTTCACTGCGCTGTTTGCTTTCGGTATACTAATGATCCTGTGATCAAAGTGCGAGACCTCATACCGCTACAGAATCTGTCGATAGTACGGATGCTGCACAAAGCATTTGACAAGCGTTGGAAGCTGCCCGATATCGAAGAAGTTAAGCAGCAGGCTGAACAATAGTTCACCTACTCGCTTCTCAATGATTTCACCGGACTAGCAACTGCGGATTGAATCGCCTGAATGGAGATCGTAATTAACGCGATGGCCAACGCCGACATTCCGGCGATAGCAAAGATCCACCATCCCAGGTCTATCCGATACGCAAAGCCCTGAAGCCATTGATTCATAAAATAACCACCCACCGGGGCAGCCACAACAAATGAGATGGATACTAAAACAACAAAGTCTTTGGAAAGCAGATTCACGATGCTTATGATGGTTGCGCCAAGTACTTTTCGGATACCAATTTCTTTTGTCCTCTGTTCGGCCGTAAACATAGCCAATCCTAATAGTCCCAGGCAGGAAATCACAAAACCGAGTACGGCAAAGGCGTTGGTGAGTTTGGTGATCACCTGCTCGCTGTGATATAATTTATTATACTCCTGGTCCATAAATTGAAACACAAACGGATAGTTGGGATTAATTTCCTTACATACCTGCTCAATACCGGCCAATCCCTCCATTGTTCTGCCTGCTTCCAGCCGTACCATGATCACACCAAAATATTCAAATTCTTTTACGTCAATGAGCAACGGTTTAATCGGTTCGCGCAAGGAACTCATGTGGTAGTCTTTCAAAACGCCGATAATATGACCCTTCTTATTCCAGGCGGACACCCACTTCCCTATCGGGTTCTTCATACCCATTTGCCTGACGGCCTCTTCGTTTACCATAAAGGCATCGGCGGAGTCGGTTGCGTATGATTTCGAAAAACCTCTTCCTTCGACGACCTGCAAATTCATGATATCCACAAAATCGTATCCGACGGAAGCGGGTTTAAAACCCACAGAGACATTTTCCTTGCCCTCCCAATTGATGGCATCATCGCCCGTATTGGTTTCGATAAACCCGTCCTTCTCGTCCACAACGAAACCCATCCCGTGCGGTGCTTCGGTGCTCCGATCGACCATGGCTATCCCAGGCCTTTTCATCGCACGCTCCTTGAACAACGCGTACCTGGGATTCAACTCGCCTTCGATCTGAATATAAATAACATTGTCACGATTGTAACCCAGGTTGGTGTTCTGCACGAAATCGGTCTGGCTGGTAACCACTATGGTAGCGATAAGCAGCAGAATTGACAGCGCGAACTGAAAACAAACCAATCCCTTCCTGAACCAGATGGCAGAATTAGTAAACACCAATGCGCCTCGTAAGATCCTGACGGGTCTTAGAGAGGAGAGATAAAGCGCCGGGTAGCTTCCGGCAATCACCCCCGTCATGAGCGCAAGGCCGGTTGCTGCCGCCCAATAGGATGGCATAGAAATGGGAGAAGTAATTTGTTTTCCCGTCAGATCGTTGAACGTCGGCAACAAAAGCTGCAACAGAATAACGGATACTATTAAAGCCACGAAAGAAAGCAATAGCGATTCACCAAAGAATTGTCCAATTAAACTCGCGCGGGAGGATCCCACAACTTTTCGAACCCCCACTTCCTTGGCTCGCTTCAATGATCGGGCGGTGGCGAGATTCATGAAGTTAATACAGGCAATTACCAGAATGAAGATGGCCACTCCGGTGAAAATCCTGACATACGTCATTCGACCTTCACTGGGCTTGCCATTGACAAAATTTGAATACAAATATTGGTCTCCGAAAGGGCGTAATCCCAACGTGACTTTCTCCGGTGCTTTTGGATCGACACGGGTTTGAAATAGTTGGTTTAATTTTTTCTCCACCAGTCTCGCATCGGCCCGGTCATCTAAGAGAAAGGCTGTGAAAATAAGGTGCGAGGGAAAATCCAATGCCCGTATCTGGGCATCCCAATTCAGTAAGAATTCAAATTGCCATGAGCTTCGGGGACCAACGTCTTGATAAACGGCATTGACGACAAAATCCAGGCGGTTCTCATACCGAATACTCTTACCAATGGCTTCCTGAGGCGAATTGAAAAAGAATTCCGCCATGGATCGCGAAATGGCAATGCTGCTAATATCGTGTAATGCCTTGTTTGCATCGCCCGCCAGTACCGGATAGCTGAACATGTTGAAGAAATCCTTACCCGCACGGGAGCCTTTAAACTTTTGCATCTTCTCTCCCACTTGAAATGTCTCCGGATGCCCCCAAGGCAATTCATAGCCGGTCATGTAAGGCGTGCATTGTTTCACTTCGGGAATGACTTCCATGAGTTCGTCGAGTGCAGAGGTAACACTGCTGTCTTTGGGGAAATTGAAAACAACGTTGAATGGCGTGCTGTATCCCCCCGTGGTTTGTCCTTTATTTGCAACGGTTTGATACAGGAGGTACAAGTTCTTTCCTTTGGCGTGGAAATTATCCACCGCCTTTTCATCCCGCACCCAAAGAAATATAAACAAACAACAGATCATCCCCAGTGCGAGCCCGGCTACATTGATGGCTGAGAAGGCTTTTTGCCTGATCACATTGCGGAAGGCAACGGTGGCGTAGTGCTTGAACATGTTCATCCTGAAAGTTGAATTAGGGTGTGGAGACTTCTTTCTTTTTATCGCAAACGGCTTTATAAAACCGATCACATTTCTGATGTAGTCCAGGCGGGCCTTAACAGCGCCGACCTGTCTGACTTGAAATTCAAATTCCTCTTCGAGGTCGCCCTGCACTTCTTCCAGCAGTTGCGGTGCGCAGTACCATTGAAGCAACCGCGTTGCCCAGCCCGGGGGTGATAATTTTGAATGAGCCATTTTCATATGCGCTCAATTTTCATTGAGGATGGCAACAAGTTCCAGAGGCGCATGCGCACGACTTTCATGTCGTTCAGGGTAGTTCGTCCGTATGCAGTGATCGTAAAGATTCTTTTGCGCCGCCCTCCCCGCTCCGGTGTGGGGTCTCCCATCTTTGAAACGATCATTCCTTTCTCCTCAAGCCGGTGCAAGGAAGCGTGCACCTGGTTGAGTCGCACACTGCGTTGCGTTTGCTCGATGATCTCGTGCGTGATCCTTACACCATAGGCGTGGTCTTCAAGCATGCCGACGACCAATAAGACAATTTCTTCGAACTCTCCCAGGTAGGCCCTTTTCATTCAGTGGAACAATTAAATCCACTTTTGCTGATCAAACGGCCTGCCAAGTCAAAAACTGCATTTTTTGGGGCTATTCGCAGGGTTTACAGTTAATGCACGAGCTGGTTTCGTCCGCAGGCATACAGCGATGTCCGGTAATGGAATAGCGCTATCTGACGGGTACGGCTAAAATCTGATTAATATTTGGTGAGATTACTGCTTTTGCAGTGATGCCCATTCCACAACCCCTGCTCTGTCTGCCCACGTAACATATAACGCGGAAAGCTCCTTAACTTTATCAGGAAGGGTACCCGCTACGTTGGTTAATTCTGTGCGATCATCTTTCAGATTGTAAAGCTCCCACTCATTGCCAGGATAGCTTGATACTATTTTCCAGTCTCCCTTGCGCACGGCGCGGTTACCCTGATGCTCCCAGTAGATCACATCGTGTCCGGCAAAAGGTTTACCCTCAAACGCCGGCTTCAGCGAAATACCCTCCTGTGGAATCAATTTGTTCCTATTGAATTCTGCGGGATAAGAGACACCTGGTAATCCAATATCGTGGGCTGGAGGTCGACTACGTGAGAAGGTGCGTGAACAAATGTGTTTGCCTGAACTTTTCACGGAGCATACACGATGAACGGCGTACTCACACCACCTTCATACTCCCAATGTTTAAATGACCGGAAGGGAGTATTGCTCACGTTGGCCCAATTGTATTCATAGCCAACATACGACTCCGGATTGTCAGCGGTGAGCGTCTCGCAAATGTGGTGATAGAAAAAATTCTCATAGTGTTGGTGGCATCAATACATATTGCTTGCCCTTGCCGATAGTGCCATAGACATTTCTCACGGTCACATTCTTAAATGTACCCTTTACGGAAACGCTTGTGCTATTGCGCCATTACGCGAGACCCAGCACGGCATCAGGACGCGCAGCGCCATATGTCAATTGTTAATTGTCAATTTCAATTCACCTATTCCGATCCCATTTTCTCCGGCAACCGAATACAGCAGGTACCATCTCTTTCCTTCTTCAAACAGATAAGGATCACGCAGCTGATGCACTTTACCGTAGTATAGTCCGCTCTTTGACTTTTCAATGGGCAGGTCGCCACCTTCGTAAGGCTCTTTCGACTGAACGACCGTTATAGGTGCCGTTGGTACCCAGGCATTCCAGTCGGCAACCAGCGGTATCTTCGACAAAAGAATTCTCTCCGGCTCATCCCCCACTCGCGAATAAAAAACCCATAGCGTATTTCCCACAACCTTCACGGCAGAATGTCGCAGCGTCGATGGATTCTGGACCCTGAGAAAAGGATTGGGTCCCTTCTCGAAAGCCGTGCGGCCATCTTTCGATCTGTACACATGGCTGGACCGACCGATCGCATAATACTCTCCATTCCACTTAAAGACGCGGAAATAGGATTCACCAAGAAGTACATCGTCGGACTTGAATTTCAACCCATCTTTGGACACGGCACGCAACGTGTATTGTCCCTTCACACCATTCATGGCTTGTGGGCAATGGTAATATAAAATTATCTCGTGGCTGGTATCGTCGATCAGCACGTCCGGGGAAGCCACGTGCTGCACGTTGTCGTCTGCATTCTCGGCTCCCTTGTGACGAACGCTCTCACCGGTGCCGACAGCTGCCTTATTGCAGATACAATCCTCCAGTTGAAGAGTACCTGGTTGATAGATCTTCCACGGGCCCTTTAAATCGTCGGCATAAGCAAGCCGGATGTATTTACCCTTGTGATGGGCAAAATAGAGATAGTATTTGCCCAACCTATTCGTTACCCAGTCCGGTACTTTAATAAGGCTGGGTCCATTGATGTTGTCGCCTTCCAGTTTTGGCAAAAGGCCTTCATGGATGATCGGATTATCGGCAAAACGCTCAAACGAGATGTCTTGCGCATGGCCATGCATTGTTATCACCATGGCGGTGACCACGAGGAGTTTGGAAATCGTTCTCATAAATATGAAAGTTCTGGCACACATGGGAAAGTTCGCGTTTCTCTATTTTGTCAGATCCACATTCTGAACCTCTACATCCCAATGTGCCAACAGTATCTCGAATCGGTGCTGTTCTTCTCTTCTAAGTTTTTCAAGGTCAGGATAAAGTGCCTGCTTGTATGGTTCAGTGAGGTTAGGATCGAAGGCAGCTTGAATGTTCCTAAAGACCAGCGTCACGCGAAAATCCCAGCGACTTTCTTCCGCACTGTGTTGACGGGGTTTTTCGACGGTAATCGAGACGAGGTCGCCTTTTTCGATTGCCTTTTTGAGAAGTGGATAGTGATTCCTCTTGTACAGATCGAGAAACTCTTCCGCATAGCCCCACTTGACCCGATAATAATTTTCTATCGTGAACGTCTGGTCTCCCGTTTTTTGTGAGAACCCACTTATCGGAGCCCACAGGATTAACATCAACAGTAAATATTTTACCATAGCAATACATTTATTCTGGCGTCCACCATTATTATCGGTTCCCTTCGTTAATTAAATTCCGTCAAAGTCCTTAAACGTCCAAGACACAATGTCTATGATTCGCTGTAAAATTCGTCGTAGCCGTGACCAGATACGCACTACCGCTCCAGGAAATCCCGGACATGCTTGTTAAAAAGCCGCGGCTGTTCCATCATGGGTACGTGCCCACAATGATCGAGGATCACCATCTCAGACAGTGGTAGCAGTGCGTGGAATTCTTCAGCCACCTCGGGCGGGGTAACGGTATCCTGCCGACCCCAAATCAGCAATGTTGGCGTGCTTACACTGTAGAGGAGATCTGCGACATTGTGTCGCTGTGCAGCCCTGGCCAGACCAATGAGGCTGATGGCATTGGCCGGGTTCTGCACCGTGTAAAACACTTCATCAACAAGTTCCTTGGTTACTACCTGTTTTTGGTAAAAGGTTTCTTTTACCTTCTCGCTAATGAACGCATAGTCGCGCACCCGCGGAAACGTACCACCGAAGGAATTCTCAAATAAACCCGAACTTCCGGTCAGAA
>DATHKA010000450.1:0-24395 GCA_035489615.1 Chryseolinea sp. | reverse complement strand
CCCGGTCGCCATCCTTGATCAATCTGACGCGGTATGGATCGCGAAAGAGCAAGCCGACGATAAAAGCGACGACGAAGAAAACGACCAGCATACTGAAACCGGTCCGGATACTGACCACCTGTACGAGATTGGCTAGGCCTGCGAGGATACTGACAGCCAAAATAGCCAGGGCCAACGGTCCCATGAAATTGGCAAAGCCTATCGAGAACACGACACCGAAATAGAGCATCCCGCCAATGGCCGCCACATAGTTGAATATTTTGAAATAACCCTGCTCGGCCACAGAGAAACGCGGATGCCGAAACCACTCGTTAATTCTTTGTCGCCAGGATCGATCGCTTTTCACTTTTCCAAACGCACCAGCTACAGTACGGTCAGCGTGAAAATAAGGTACGTATGCGCTTACCGACAAGGACCGATCGATCTGCTGACGACGCCAGATGAAATAGCGCAAGGAAAGGAGCTGAAGCACAAACAGCACGATGTTAATGATCCGAAGCCAAAATTCGTGGCGATCGGGCTCACTGCCGAACACCTGCATGCGGAGGTCGTATCCGCAATGGATGACGTCGGCAAGGAGAACGCCTCCATAAGCGGCTATGACGATGAAAAAGAATAAGCCAGTACGTCGGCGATTTCTTCCTGGTTGATAGTACCGGTGCAACAGAATGTAGAGAAGGGCATGAGACACCACTGCCAGCAAAACCAGGGTCGTGTTCCAATTATATATCGTCGGAAGGTTGAATATGGCGATCTGCACACAGACAAAACAATTGTAGGCCAGGAACCGGGGAATGTGACGATAGAAGCCAGTGGGGATCCCGTATTTTGGATAGTTTTCCAGATACGTTCGGTCATCGCGATCCTGTTTTACGTAGCTGAGCGTACGGCAGCTATACCAAAGCAGGTAGGCCCAGATGATAATTGCCAGAACCGCCAGGACACCACGCTTGGGGTATTCGCCGGCGTGTATAACTACATCAATGCCTTGCTCTACGGTGAGCAGCAGCGCATACATAACGGCGATGGAAAGGAACGCAGCAATGAATACCCAGATTGCCTTGAGCAGGTTCCGTACGAATTTGAATACGATCCATAAAACGCCAACAAGCTTCTTCATTGAGCCAACAGTTATTCGTCACTTTTTGGTCCGAGAGACCACGTGAACCAAAAGTTACGGAAGTTTGAACACTTCATGTATCACATTTGCGTGTGGGCGATCCACAGACGTTTTGATCCGTCTGGCGCCGACGGCCAGCCCACTATGGTTTCGGCGTTTAAAGGTATATTTCCGGCCGGTCCGACAATCCATTATGAGATCTGCGACGATTAATTTTCTGCTGCTATCGGTGAGTTTGCTGGTTTCCAATCTCACGGTTGCTCAATCCCCCTGGAAGCACGGGCGGCTTCATGTTACTCCTGACAAATCAGGACTTCAATATGCGGATGGTACACCGTTCTTCTGGCTCGGCGACACCGCGTGGGAGTTGCTGAACCGGCTCACCACTGAAGAAGTAGTCGCGTATTTCGATAACCGGGTGAAGAAGGGATTCAATGTAATTCAAATCACTGGCCTGTCGCCCGAATCGTTCAAACGAGCCAATCGATACGGGCAGCAGCCCCTGTACGACGGCGATCCCCTGAAGCCCAACGAGAAATATTATGCTCGTCTCGACACTATTGTGAATCTTGCCCTGGAGCGTCAGCTGGTCATTGGACTGGTGGTGACCTGGGGCGACAAAGTAGTGCGTGTTCCGGGTTATGGCACTGACCCCGTTATTTTCAATGAAGGCAACGCCAAAATATTTGGTGCGTGGATGGGCAACCGCTATGGTCAGTATGCCAATATCATATGGATCCTGGGCGGTGACGTGGCTCCCGTCAGCAAGGAAGGCGACTTCAGACCAGTATGGCGCGCCATGGCCAACGGGATCGTATCAGTCACCGGCAACGACCAACTCATGACCTACCACCCTTCGGGCTACCAATCATCGTCTAAGTGGTTTCACGACGAGCGATGGTTGGACTTCAACATGATCCAGTCCAGTCATGGGGAGCGCGACGCGCCCAACTGGGACTTTGTAGCATCGGATCTAATGCGCACGCCGAAGAAGCCTACTTTGGATGCAGAACCCAACTACGAAGATCATCCCGTACATCCGTGGCCAAAATGGGATCCCGACAGCGGCTACTTCCGGGATTATGATGTGCGCAAGCAATTATACCGATCGGTATTTTCTGGAGCGTTTGGCGTAACGTATGGGCATCATGCCTTATGGCAATTCGTGAGTGAACGGGACGAGGTGGTCAATTTTGCAGAACGCGGCTGGAGAAATGCACTCGATCGTCCGGGAGCAGACCAGGTAAGGTACTTGAGATACCTGATGGAGTCACATCCGCTCGACGGACGCGTAAGGGATTTGTCGCTGATCGCAGAAGGTCAGGGGAGTAGTAAAAAGGATCACGCCGAGGCATTTTATGGTATGTCACACAACTATGCGTTGATCTATTTACCGATCGGGAGACGCGTGACTGTGGATGCATCAGGAATGACGGGAAAACTAGTGAAGAGTTATTGGTTTGATCCAAGAACGGGCGCTGTAGCGGGCAATTCCCCTGTGCAAAAGTCGTCGGCAATGACATTTGCGCCGCCGTCGATCGGACCCGGAAACGACTGGGTGCTAATTATCGAAGACGCCAAATCAAATTTCCCGAACTTTGTGTCATATAAAAATGAAAGACGGTGACAGGACATTGCCGGAAATTTGATTGAGGCCGGAAATCTCCACGTCAGCAAAATCATTATCCATGAAAGGACTTGTTTGCTTAAAGCCCCGACAGTTTGAATATCGCGACATCAGCCTGCAACCGCTGAAGAAGGATCACGCGCTACTCAGGATCAGGCGCGTTGGAATCTGCGGAACAGATTTGCACGCCTTTGAAGGCACACAACCTTATTTCTCTTACCCACGAATACTCGGGCATGAACTCGCAGGTGATGTTTGTGACTGGAACGGAGCCGAACCTGCAAAGGAGGGTGTCCGCGCTACAATCATTCCGTATTTCAATTGCGGCACTTGCATCGCATGTCGCAACGGGAAGCCTAATTGCTGCGCGACGCTGAATGTTTGCGGCGTGCACAGTGACGGGGGTATGGTAGCCTTTCTGCAAGTACCCCTGGATAAGCTTATTACCTCAGACCTGTCGTACGAAGAGCTGGCGCTCGTTGAACCGTTAGCGATCGGCGCCCATGGCATTCGTCGCGCACAAATTCAGCGGGGAGAATTTGTGCTCGTGGTGGGAGCAGGGCCAATCGGTTTAGGCCTTATGGAATTTGCGCGCATTGCCGGTGCCCAGGTCATCGGCATGGACATCAACGAAGATCGCCTTGCGTTTTGCCGCAGTCAGCTGCGCGTTCCGTTTACCGTTAATGCATCACTGCCGGGGACGATGAGCGCGATTCGTGATATTACAAACGGCGACATGCCAACGGTAGTGATAGACGCAACCGGAAATCTGGGCGCCATCGAAAAGGGTTTTGAACTCATGGCACACGGCGGGCGGTATGTGCTGGTTGGACTGCAACGCGACCGGATCGGCGTGTTGCATCCGGAATTCCATAAGCGCGAAGCCACGCTGATGAGCAGCCGCAATGCTGCGCGGGAAGACTTTGTTCACGTATTGAACGCCATGCGCGATGGACTCATAAGTCCGACCACGTACATCACGCATCGGGTGAGTTTTGACGACTTGGGCGAACGCTTTCCGAGTTTCCTGGACCCGAAATCGGGGGTGATTAAGGCTATGGCAGAGTTCTCCTAACGGGATTCAATTGATGCCCCACGGGGGGCAAACAACAAGCCAACGACTACTGCCCTGCCTTCGTGAACTCAAGGCCATCCAGGGTAACTATATTCACTTTTCCGTCTGCGCCTATCGTGAATGTTGCCAGCAACGTGTATTGACCGGCCTCACCGATGCGTCCATAGAAGGAATCGTAGTGCCAATGCGGCAACTCGGCAACCAGAAATTCCTTGTTCATATCGAATCGCAAGCCATTGCTTACTGCGCTCACTTTCACGTGGCCATAAAGGTCGCTGGTGTATTCGCCTTCAAAGGCCTGTAGCGGCAGGGTTGGCTTGGTATTGACCACACGATCTTTCTCAAACTTATCGACTTTCTTTTGATTCGCGTCCTTCAGTGAGGTGTAGAGTTCCTTGAATTCTGCATTCCAATCCCGGTAGTCGCCCAACACGAAATGGTCGAATGCCTTATACATGAGCGCGTGGCGAACTTCGGCGTGGTCATAATTTCCGAAAACGTAAACACCGAATTTTTCCTCTTGCAACAATCCGATGATGGCCGTCAAGCCGGCGAGGCTGCCTGTGTGAAAGTTTACCATTTTGCCGCGATAGTCAATCTGATACCAACCCATTCCGTAGGTAACCCAATGGGGCTTAAGCACGCTGAAAGTAGGATACTCGTTCGATGGGGCTATGGTTTGAGGTTTAAACAGTTCCCGGAAGGTAGACGCTTTTACCAGCCGTCCTCCTGCGTACTTTCCGCTGTCAAGCAAGGCTTGAACCCATTTTCCCATATCCTCAACGTTCGACCAAACACCACCGGCGGCACCTATTTGTGAACTTTTGTCGTATTCAAGGATTTTGATCTCACCATCAACCTGGAAGTGCGGCCGTGTTATGTTGGCGCTCTTGTTTAACGTGCGTTCGGGAATGGTTTGTGTCATGCCCAGCGGCGCGAACAACCGTTCCGTCATCACCTCATTCCATTTTCTCGCGGCGATGCGTTCAATGACGACGCCTGCAATCATGTACATGGTATTCTGATATTCAAAGCCACTCCGAAACGAATAAGTTGGTTTCACGTAGATCAGCCTTTGAATCATCTCCTGCCAGGTAAAATCTGCGGCGCTCCAGAAATAATCCGTGCTCGCCAATCCCGTGTTGTGCAGCAAGAGATCGCGAACGCGTAGCTCACGGGTTACATAGGGTTCGTACAAACGCAACTCTGGCACATATTTGTTTACGGGATCGTCCCAGTTCATTTTTCCCTCGTCGACGAGCATACCCAACACCAGGGCAGTCATCGCCTTGGTAGTGGAAGCGCAGGAGAAAAGGGTCTGCGTGTCCACAGCGTCTGGCTTGCCCAGTTCGCGAACTCCGTATCCCTTTTTGAGCAACACCTTTCCGTCTTTTACAACGACGATGGCGAGTCCAGGCACTTCCCATTCCTTCATGACTTTCGCCACGTAGGAGTCGAATTCGTTGATGGTTTTTAGCGGAACAGTTTTTTGGGCAGCGGCAGCAACGCAGAGCATAAGCGCCGCACAGAGCGTGACAATTCGCATCAATGCACAGGTTTAGGTTAATAAAAGCGTCAGGCTGAAAAAATATTGATTAATCGCGGCAATTCATATCTTATTACTTGCCCTTGAGCAGTTTTTTTAACTCGGGATGGTACTGCGATGTCTGAAATTCTGTAATCCGAAACTCGGCCAGGCCGCGTGCGAAAAAGGGATCCTCCGCCAAAATCTTATCGAGGATTTCGCGTGAATCGGCCAGGGCGAGAATGATCCCACCAGTTCTAGGCACCTTCCTTCCCGATGCCACAAAAATATTCTGGCTATAATATTTTCGGAGAAACTTCACGTGCTCCGCCATGTGCGTGTCGAGCGTATCGAGGGGCACGATGTAATGAAGGTCAATAACGAACATAGATACAATTTGAAATTAAAAGTCGGGCACCTCCGTCGGTCTTTTCTATCCCCCATTCACCAAGGCAAAAATGTACTTTATCGGCTACTCCGGCAACACGTGGTCACAACGGGTCTCACTGGCGTATCCAACCCGTGCGGCATTGGTTACTTATTGCCAGTGCGCCGAATGGAGTCTCTATTTACAATTTACCAACCTTCCCTCATGAAGCAATTACTTACTCTATTCCTGAGCTGCGCATTGTTGCCTGCTTTTGCCACCGAGCCTGAGGTCGACAGCACGCAACTTTTTCTCGACAGTCTCGAATCCACCTTTCACTACCAGGAAGGTGACATCACGTTCGACAACAACGTGGGCACGCTCAAGGTACCCGTCGGGTTCCGCTATCTCGATGCCGAACAAACAAGATTTGTGATTCACGACCTTTGGGGCAACCCGGGCGGTGAAGGCACCATGGGCATGATCGTGCCGGCTAACATCCCGATTACTTCGGCTGAGTCTTGGGCTTTCATCGTTACCTACGACGAAATGGGTTTCGTGAAAGACGATGACGCCGGAGACATCGACTACGATGACATGCTCTCCGACATGCAAAGCGAAACCACCGACGAAAACAAGGAACGCGAGACGGCCGGCTATGAGCCTATCTCCATCATCGGCTGGGCATCAAAACCCTACTATGACAAAGACAAAAAGGTTTTGCATTGGGCCAAGGAAATTGCCTTCGGTGATTCAGAAGTACACACTTTAAATTACAATGTACGCGTCCTGGGACGAAAAGGAGTCCTGGTACTGAATGCTGTGGCATCGATGGACGCGCTGCCCGCTGTTCAGGCGAATATCGATCCGATGTTGAGCGCCTTTCAATATGCGGACGGCCATCAATACGACGACTTCAACCCCGAACTCGACAAAGTCGCTGCCTGGACCGTGGGTGGCTTGGTGGCTGGGAAAGTGCTCGCAAAGGCCGGTCTTATTGCCTTGCTGCTCAAGAACATTAAACTGATTGGCCTGGCTATCGTTGGATTGGTTTCCGCTGCCGTTAAGTGGTTCCGGCGCAAAACTGAGCCACCGGCTGTAAAGGAATTCCCGTAGATAACCTGGCATAATTCGCTACCATCACAAAATCCGGCGTCTATTTGCAATACTGTTGCAAATAGACGCCGGCCTGTTTATTTTGCCCTCGTTAAACTGCCAACGCGCATAGCTCAAGATGCTTGCGCTTGCATGCATCGGACAGAGCGATGCATCTGACAATAACGACGGTTTCCACAACTGATGAGTAAGAACCTGATGGTTACGCGGCAACTCAAGGCGCTGGCAAGGTGGCTGGGTGCCGTGGCAATGCTGTCGTTGTATGCCATTGGAAGTACCCAAACAGGCTACCTTCACCAGCTGTTTCATCCGGATGAGGTCGCGGCCACGCATTCACCCCAACTGGAAGAAGACCCCTGTCACCGCGCCCTTTACCACGGCATGGATATTGGCTGTCGCCACAAAGTTCACCTGGTAAAAGTTCATTCGTGCGGGCTGTGCCATATGCTGGTGCATAGCGATCTGCTTCTCTTCGAAACGCCTGCGAGCACCCCGACGCATACAGGACGTGAAATTATCGCACGACTAAAGAATTGTTGTACGATTGATGTCACCCGGAACTTCCACACCAGGGGACCCCCGGTTGAATTACACGCATGATTCTAACGCTGTAATTCTTCTGTAATCTTTCCCCACATAAATAAATGCTAACGCGCAGTATGTTATTGCTGGCGCCATGGTTGTGTGTCTTTACACCCTCTCTGGCACAGACATCGTGTACCAGTTCATTCACTGGTATCATTGTAGATGAGCAAGACCGTCCGCTCGCCGGAGCGGCAATTATGATAACGCCTCGCCAGCTCGGACAGTTGTCTGATGCTGAAGGCAAGTTCTTATTCAAGGGACTTTGTCCGGGTGACTTCACCGTGAAGGTTCAGTTTCTCGGTTACCAGGAAGTTAGCTTCACCATGCGAATTTCGGGAAGCGTCAACCGCGAAATCCACCTGAAAGAATTGGTCACCGAGCTTGAGGAAGTAGTGATCCACCACGATGCAGAACACACGGAAACCGCCACCAACTTCACCGAACTCGATGAGCGCAAGCTTTCCGAGAGCGCGGGCAAGAGTTTGGGTGAGGTGATGCGGGACGTGGCGGGCGTAAACAGCATCCAGTCGGGGCCGGGCATCTTCAAACCCGTGATACATGGTGTGCATAGCCAGCGCATTTTGATCCTGAATCACGGTATCCGGCAAGAGGGACAACAATGGGGCGCGGAGCATGCACCGGAAATTGATCCCTTCGTAGCGTCCAACGTCGTCGTCGTCAAGGATGCGTCAGCGATCAAATACGGGTCCGACGCGCTGGGGGGCACGATCATCGTGAACCCTGCAGAACTGCCTGAGGATGGAGGGATCACGGGCACGCTGCATACCGTGTTGCAAAGCAACGGCAGATCCGGAACACTGTCCGGCACATTGGAAGGCGGCATTGGCAATCATAGTGGCTGGGGTTGGCGCGTGCAGGGCACTGCCAAGGGTGCTGGCGATTATCACGCTGCGAAATATTCGCTCACGAATACCGGCGCAAACGAATTGAATTTTTCGCTCGCCACAGGCTACCATGCGGAAAAGGCAGGCTTTGATGTGTTTTTCAGCCGCTTTCAAAGTGAATTGGGCATCCTGAAAGGAACTGCCATCGGTAACCTGGATGACCTGGCCGATGCCATGGACCGCGAAGAGCCCTTGTACACAAGCGGATTCTCTTATTCTATCGGTGCGCCCAGGCAAACCGTTAATCACAATCTTCTAAAGCTCAATGGCCACTGGCAAACCGCGCGGGGTGAATGGCGTGTTCAGTATGGATTGCAACAGAATAACCGCAAGGAGTACGACTTGCGGATGGGTGATCTGGACAATCTGCCGGCAATGGATCTCAAGCTCACAACGCAGACGATAGACGCAGAATGGGAAACTCTCCACACCGGGTCGGCCACCTATTCATTTGGCGTTAACCTGATGACACAAGACAATGAAAACATTCCTGGTACCCAGCGCATTCCTTTTATTCCCAACTTCTTCACCTTTAACTCGGGCGCCTTCGCCGTTAGTAAGATTACCCTGAATAGCTGGACGATCGATGTGGGGGCGCGATACGATTTTCGGTATTACGACGTAAAAGGTTACGACTTCAAGAACACCTACTATGCCACCTCGTTTCACTTCAATAACGCCAGCGCTACTGTTGGTGCAACGCATCAGTTGAGTAAGAAACAATCACTTCGCCTGAGTGTAAGCAGTGCGTGGCGACCACCACACGTGGCCGAACTTTTCAGCCTGGGCACTCACCAGAGCGCTGCTGCCATCGAGTATGGCTTGCTGCTAAATGACTCAACCAATGAGATCATGAACTTCGGTGACGTGAAGTTCCGGACGGAGCAGGCCGTAAAATCGGTGATCACGTATCAACTCGATTGGCGCCGGTGGTCATTTCTGATGAGCCCGTTCGCCAACTATATCTTGAATTATACCTACCTGCGTCCGACGGGTATAACCCAAAATTCCAGAGGCGTCTATCCTTACCTCCGATACACACAAACCGATGCGCTGTTCGCCGGGGCAGATGCGAGCGTCGTGTTCCAGGTCTCTCATCACTTGAAATTCACGGGTGGTGGGTCGCTGCTGTGGGCAAGCGATGTACGGAATGATGACTACCTCGTTTATGTGCCCGCGAATCGTTATGATCTGGGTATCCGGTATGAAAAGCCTGTGCTGGCCTTTGGAAAGAACTTCTATGCGGAAACGAAACTTCGCTACGTATCAAGACAAAACCGTGCGCCCAGGGTGGTTACCATACAGGAGATCCAGGAGGCGATCGAATCAGGCAGCAATCCGTTCGCTGATGACCCATCGAATTTCGATTACCTCGCACCACCCGATGGCTACATGCTTTGGAACCTTGCCTTGGGATGGACATTGGGTGCTAAGCGAACGCAATATGATTTCAGGGTGGCATCCGAAAACACGCTCAACAGTTCTTATCGAGAGTACACGAACCGCTTTCGATACTACGCCGACGATATGGGTCGTAACATCATTCTCTCTGTGAAATGCATTTTCTGAAAAAGACCTATAACCTCCTGGTGGCTGATAAGCCCCCGGGGACAGCGACAGGCGCACGCCTCCTCACGCTGCTGTTCCTCCTGACTGCGTGTGAAGCAGAAGAACCAACCCGCGAGGATTCGCCCGAGATGATAACTACGGTGATCGTGACTTTTACACCCATCGACGGCGGCGAACCGATCATTGGAAAGGCCGAAGATCCGGATGCTGACGGCATCCGCGACATTGAAACCGATGGGCCCGTTGAATTGGCGGCAGGGGCGACATACATCCTCACATTGGGTATGTATAATGACCTGGCAGATCCTGATTCGGACGAATACA
The DNA here is from genome assembly GCA_035489615.1 of Chryseolinea sp. GTDB lineage: Bacteria > Bacteroidota > Bacteroidia > Cytophagales > Cyclobacteriaceae > Chryseolinea. Next base: position 14,182 of record DATHKA010000450.1, on the reverse strand, counting down.
ACATTTCGGCGGAGGTGGAGGAAGAGGGTGCCGAACACATGTTGTTTTTCGGATGGACCGGCAAGGTCTTTGCCAATCCCTCAGGCGACGGAAACATCGATGCCCGCGAAGATCCTGTTCTTTATGAAGATGCCGACATCAATGGCCTGCCCCTGGGTTTGCGAACAAAATGGACAACGGCCACGCAATCGTCGGGCACCTTGCGTATCGTGCTGAAGCATCAGCCCGATCTTAAGAGTGAAACCTCTACATCTGACATGGGCGAATCTGATTTGAACGTTCTGTTCGATTTGAAGGTCGATTGACCGATGGTTCAATTTCCCTGAAATATTGGTATAGAATTTGGAGTCGCCAGAAATAAAATCATGGCCAAAATTCTGAAAAAAGGCGACCAGCTGAACTATGAGGGCAAAGAATGGCTGATCACGGAAGTCGGTGAAGACAATGAAGGTCAGGTCGTATACCACCTCAAATACGGAGACGAACTTTCGGTATTAAAAGAATCACAGTTGCCCACTGAAATGAACGTCGCTCAAAAGCAAACGTCCAAACACAAGCAACGCTGAAAAGCGAAAATAGCCGCTGGTTATTTAGCGCCCGGAGGGCAGTGCATACGCAGGAACGTCGTGTACAAAGTCGACAGGTGCTTCGATGTGCCTTCACCTTCGTTAATGCCATGCGTACGATTTGGATACGCCATGAATTGAAAGGGCTTGTCGTATTTAACCAATTCATTAATTAACATTTCGGCATTGGCATAGTGCACATTGTCGTCTCCTGTGCCGTGGATATACAACAGGTTTCCTTTCAGATTCTTAGCGTGTGACAAAGGTGACCCGGCAACATAGTCAGACATGGTTTCCTGCGGTAGTCCCATATACCGCTCCTGATAAATATTATCGTACGTAAGCTGATTGGTGACCGCTGCAACGGCTATGCCGGTTTTGTAAATGTCGGGATATTGAAACAACAGATTCAGCGTCGTTGATCCGCCGCCGCTCCATCCCCACACCGCGACACGAGCAGGATCAATGAACGACCACTTCAGCATTTCTTTGGCTGCCTGCGCCTGATCCGTGATGTTGAGACGGCCAATCTGGCGATAGATCGCTTTGCGCCACGCACTGCCCTTTGGCGCTGGCGTGCCACGATTGTCGATGCTGGCATAGATGTATCCATCTGCGCGCATGTTACCGGCATACAGGTGATTGCGTCCCGTACCATAGCTATCCTTCACGTTGGCCGAGGCAGGTTCGGCGTAAACCATAAACACGATTGGATATTTTTTTAAGGGATCGAAGTTGTCGGGCTTCACCATCCACCCATCCAACTCAACACCCTCTTCTGTTTTTACTTTGAAGAATTCCACCTCGTTCTTCTCGACCGAACGCGACACATTGGCTGCCATGCTTTCCCCTTGGTTCAGCGCCTTGTGGTCGGGCAGTGAGATAAATTCACCGAGCGGACGCGTATAGGTATTACTGAAAGTATGCCATGCGTACGTGCCGGCGGGAGAAATGTCGTATTCATGCGTGCCCTTCAAATCAGTGGGCGTTACCAGCTCAGGCTTGCCTTTTCCGTCCAGACGCGCCTTGAATAAATAGGCTTGCGTAGCGTTGTCTGGTGAAGCAGTAAAGTATATAAGGTTATTCTTTTCATCGACGGCCTCGAGGTTCATCACGTCAAAAGCGCCGGTTGTCAAAAGCACTTCCTTTCCCGTCTTGGCGACGCGATAGAGATGATTCCAGCCATCTTTCTCGCTAAACCAGAGAAACTCCTGGTTGCCGTTGATCCACTGGAAGCGATGCCTGAACTCAACGTAGGAAACGTTCTGCCACGAAGGCATAACATCGATCCAGGCCTTGTCGTGCTCGGCACGAATCAGTTTCACACTGCCCGATGCAACCTGGCAGTCGAAGATTTTGGATTCATTTTGCTTTCTGTTCAACTGTTGGACGAATATTGAGCTCGCCGAATTCCACTCCATCCTGGGCAAATAGTTTTGCTTCGGGTCTCCTGGAATCGGAAGCCACTTAATGGTCCCTCCGTTGACCGGAATCACACCAATCCGAACCGACGAAGGGTCTTGTCCAGCGGTTGGATACTCCACCGGAATAATTGACGAATACACCGAATCGGTATTGTTGATCATGTTGAAATCCGGAATGCGTGTGGCGTCAACCTGCCAGAAGGCAATGCTCTTTCCGTCGGGGCTCCATTGAAAGCCGTCGCGGCAAGCCAGTTCTTCTTCATATACCCAATCAAAGGTGCCGTTGATGAGTTTGCGCGTGCCATCGGTCGTGAGCTGTGTCTGTATGCCACTCGCCACATCCTCAACGTAGAGGTTACTGGCAGACACATAGGCAACCTGTTTACTATCCGGCGAGAACTTGGCAAACATCAGCGTAGAGGCGGGTAGTCGCCCGCCGAGTTGACGCAGCTGTTTGGTTTGGAGATTTAGTGTCCAGTAGTCTCCACGTGTGTCGAGCCGCCATACTTTAGTGGTGTTGGTGTAAATGAGCAACGTGTTGCTGTCGGGCGACAAGTAGAAGGACCGGATGGGAAGGGTATGGCCATTTGATTGTAGGTCCGCAGCGGCGACCATCACTGCGCGACTCTTCGCTTTCAGATCGTATTTGACAAGGTCGTTCTCTTCGACTACAAAAAAACCGGAGCCATCCTGCGTCCAGGTAAATTCCTGCGCAATCGCGACGCGCATGACGAATAACAAGAAGAATAGAGTGAGGAGGGGCTTTCGGCGAAGGTGATGATCGTTCATGACTTGACGGTTTGATAACACAAAACAAATTTGCGCAGAAATACGGCTATCGCCGGTTTATGGGGCGCAACTGGCGCGAAAGATAATACCGGTCGCTACAATACGCCAATCTGCTATTCGTTAGAATTCATGCTTCGCACGCCCTGTTTTGCCACAATTTTTGAGGCTTGTGTACAGAGAATAGTGGGTTACCATGCGGTGTGAACCCTTATTTATACTGCCGCTTACACCAACGCTATCGTGTCCATTTTTTTTACCGTGAATTCCTCTTCAACTGCCTCAAAGCCAGAACGAAACCCTTACAGGAATGTTCCCAAAACAGGAACTGCCCTGTTGTGGATGATCCTGATGATCATTTGCGGCTCACCAGCCTTTAGTCAGTCGAAGGGATTCACGCCCCTGACGCTCCATGGACCGCGGTCGGTCGCGTTGATGTCACAAATTGATGAACATCTTAAGGCCGATTTTCGTCCGGGTGACACGTGGGTAGAACATGTGCGTCTGCGACAGGCCACGTTCCTGAAGCGGATGGTGCGTTCCCGTGCATTCATCGACAACGACTCCATACAAAATTATGTCGAGCGTTACTTTGACCGACTGGTGCACAGCAATACCTTGACCGGCAAGCCGCGCCTGGTCCTGATCATGAATAGTCCCGAAAGCAATGCCGCCTGCTACGGGTCAGGGGTGTTCATTGTAACGGCAGGGCTATTGGCCAATATGCCAGATGAGGCCTCCCTGTCATTCATCCTGGCGCATGAGGTGGCTCATGACGAACTATCACACGTGCAACAGACGCTCCGCGTATTGTCACGCGAGCGCGAGTCCCGAAATCCAGCAGCGGCGTTCGCCCGAATCCTTCTTACCGACGTCAACGAAGGCTATATCGATGCTTTTCGTACCACGATGTATGCGAGCGCCGCCATGAGTCGCGAGCACGAAATGCAGGCAGACTCGCTAGCCCTTTCGCTTATACAACGTGCAGGCTATAGCGTATCAGCAGCAGAACACGCGCTGAGCACGCTTGCTTCTCTGCGGCATGCGGACAAAAATGACCTTTTCGCCGCCCTGAGCTTCCAGGATTTTCCGTTTAAAGAACATTGGCTCGATGAAAGGTTGAAAGTGTACCACCGGAAGCCAGCCAATACGTTCCTCTGGTCGTTCGATTCGCTGCGGTCGCATCCTCAAATGGAGCGACGCATTCAAACACTCTCGAAATACGGCGCGAATTCCGATCGCCTGCCCTGCGACGGTACCGATAGTCACCGTAGTGTCGATTCCGTGACCGAGGCACGCATCTCCTCACTGATGGCGTTTCAGTCGATCGAAGCAGCTTATCAGACAAACCAATACGATATCGCTCTCTTCAATCTGCTCCGCCAACTTAAATCGCATCCTGGTCATCCGTATTTGATAACGCGCACTGCCGCAATTCTCGTAGATATGTTTCATGCCAAAAACGAAGGCGACGCGTCTACCGTCTCGCAATTCACGTCAAACCTCAGTGAGAGCGAACGCCTGGTAAACAACTTTCTTTTTAACATGTCGAAGGAAGAAGTCGCGGAACTTGCTTATCAGTTTCTAAATAACCGCGAGAACTTTGATGCTACTAATGCGGCGCACTATCACCTCTTGTGGGAAGCCTGCCAGCTGACCTCACGCGAGCAGGTTGAAACCAAAGTGGCCACTGCGTACAAGCGGCGCTTTGGAGGTGAGATACAAGCCTTCCACGTCGACTAGAAGATAATTTTTTAGACTAGAAGATGATTTAGCCGAGCCTAACTCGCGCCAATTATGATGAGCGCGCAAAGGCACAGCAGCAGCATCCAGAAAAAGCCGCCGGCTCTTAACTTTGCTTTCTGGTAGATAAGTGGATCATGCGCAGCTGTTTCTCTCTCACTCGCTGAAAGTTGATCATCGCCTGCTGGATGATCACCTTGTAAGGCTCGTTTGACTGACGCGGTCGACAATACAGACGTCGCCGATAACACGAACGACACCAGCAGTCCGGTAAGCAACAAGTCTATCCATGGCGCACCGAACCACACTGGCCCTGCTGGGGGTATCCACAACGATACCGCAGTTAGCCATAAGCAAACTATGCTAAAGAAGGACCATCCGCTTCCCCATGGCCCGCGGCTTTTCAAACCCACGACAAACACGATGGTGAATAGCAGGCTGATCAGCAATACCGCTAAAATGGTAATGAGATTCATAACTGTTGGTTAAAGCCTAGTCAATAGTCATCACACTTTCGTAGTAATTCAATATGCGTGCCATTCGGAGGGAAAGTTTTGCATCGCCGCGCAAAGTCGTGCTGCTATAACATAAAGTCGTACTACTATAACAAGGTGAGTTTCGAACTGTGGAATTTCCTAGGCAATACGGGGTATCGCAACTGCGTACCAGGCGAAGAAGTTGATATTATTGTTGAATTTCTTCCTTTGGTAGCTATGGCATGACTTTTTTGTATTGCTTCCGTATGAATGAAAATGAAAAAAGTGACGATACCGATAATAGAAGGTCCTTGGTACCTCCACAACGGTCGGGCAAGGCAATCGACGCCGAAGCTTCTGCTGTGCTAAGCACAGAGAAGACGGCCGTAGTGTTTTATGAACTTGTAAAGAACCGGATGCAGCACGTTAACAGTTGGTCTGTTATTTCGGGAAAATTATCAGCAGAATTTCAACTCGTGAATAAAGAAGGATTGGAAGTGTTCCGCAAAGCGCATGTGGGGGACTATCTGCGCATCGACATTATGGGTCCTGGCGGAACGTCGGGCAGCGGATTTGATTGGGTTAAAATCGAGCAGTTGCAAGATGAGCCAGACAGTTTTGGGTTTCGCGTCCGGCCAACGAGTCATCCGTCGGCACATCGGGCGGTTCCAGATCACTTCTATGACGATGAATCGACCAGTACTTTTCAGGTAATTCGTGCCGGTTGCCGCGTGATCGTTTCTATCTCTGACCGGAACACCAAGCCAAACAGCGTGGCCGCTAATGTCGTGGATAAGGTGCGCAACCATGTTGTGGCCTGGGCGGCGCGTGCAAGATTTTCGCAGATTCAATGGCAGTCACTGGCAGACGGGCTCGTAAGCCGCTAACAACTGTGGAATTTGGTTCATGTGGAAATTATTACACACTTCCTGCCGACTGGAAGTGTGTTATCTGGCCAAAAAACAGGGAATTGGCCGGCGAGGAATGTTCAGGCAACTTCAGCGTCAGTCAACAGGATTGGTACGCTTTTCGCGCGTCAGCTTGCCGGAGACTAAGGTTAACAAGTAGGAATGATGTGAGATAGTCAGTAGATGCTGTCCGCCTCACGGTGTTTTATTTGTCAATTGGTATTCAGTGTGTGTTTAATTTCACGGTGCCCGAACGACCTTCGTTCTGGTGCCGTGTCATTTTTTTACCCTCGTCAACTTTGGGCACCATCAACCTGGATCCGTTTCGCCAAATTCTGATATTCAAACATTACCTGGCTGCCGGTATGCAGTCGTGCATGATCCTTGACTTGAATGATACTTATAGTAGACGACAACCAGGAAAACATTTTTTCTCTCAAGTCCCTGCTCGTACTCAACAAGTTTGACGTTGATACGGCTGCGTCGGGTGAAGAGGCCCTGAAGAAGATCCTTCAAAACAGCTATTCGCTGGTGATCCTTGATGTACAGATGCCAGACATGGACGGCTTTGAGGTGGCCGACGCAATCACCGGCTACAGCAAGAGTCGCGACATTCCCATCATTTTCCTGTCGGCAGTCAATACGCATAAGAAGTTCGTGACGAAGGGGTATCGGTCAGGCGGTATAGACTACGTTACCAAGCCATTTGATCCCGACATTCTCCTTTTGAAAGTGAAAACTTTCAATCGACTATCGGAACAAACGCAGCAACTGATGTCGTTGGAAAGATCCCTGCGGGAAGAGATAGAGTGGAGAAAGGCAGCTGAAAGCCTTTTAGAGCAAAAGGTCGCGGAGCGAACGAACGAACTTTTCAGATCAAATCAACGCCTGGAACAAAGTAACAAAGAGCTGCAGCAATTTGTATACGTCGCGTCTCACGATTTGCAGGAACCGCTGCGCAAGATTCAGACCTTCATCAACATTTGCCTCGATCGACATCTGAACGATCAATCGAAACTTCGATATTATCTCGACAAGATATTCTCGTCAACCAAGCGCTTGCGCAACCTCATCACGGACCTGCTGCGTTACTCGATTGTCAACGCCGAAGAGGTGTTTGTCAAGACGAGGCTGGCGACGGTTTTGGAAGAAACGATCGGTGACCTCGAGTTTCCGGCCCCGGCGATGCAGCCAGTAATTGAAATGGAAGATATGCCTGAAATTGAGGTGATGCCTTCACAGATTCGCCAGGTCTTTCAGAATCTTATCAGCAATTCGCTGAAGTTCCGGCGGCCGGGCGGGCCATGCAGGATAAGCATTAAAGCAGAACGCGTGGAGGTCAGGAACGTCGTCGCTGTTCCTTCGGCAACGGGCGACTGGTGCCGCATCACGTTCCAGGATAATGGAATTGGGTTCAGACAAGAGTATGCCGACAAGATTTTTGAGATCTTTCAGCGATTGAATGATCGCGAACAGTTTGAAGGGACTGGCATTGGATTGTCCATTGTTCACAAGGTCATAGAGCGTCACAACGGCATCATCATCGCGCGCGGCCAGGAGAACGTGGGCGCCACTTTTGTTATCATTTTACCCTTCAGGCACATGACTAACGCCAGAATCAACCGGGAAATCACTTACCAGGAATGAGCTAAATCCCGAACCTGAATCACGATCATTGTAAAACACGAATACGTCCCACGCATGAATAATTTTCGACGAAATCTGCTTATCGGTTTCAACGCTTCCCTTGCCATTTTGATCATCAGTTCGGTTGCGTCTTATTTCAGCATTTCGAACCTTCTTGAAAGTGCCCAGTGGGTTAATCACACTCACGAGGTCATTCAAACGCTGGAAAGTTTTCGGAGTTCTGTTACAGACGCTGAAAGTATGCAGCGTGCCTATTTGCTAACCGGCGATCAACACATGTTGAGCGGCTATAACGAGGCGCGTACCGTGGCGATGCAAAACTTTGCTAAAGTGCGCAGCCTCACCACCGACAATCCGGATCAGCAAGCCCTTATACCCGCGGCAAATGACATCGTAATAGAACGATTCAATTACCTTGACAAGAGCGCGAGGCGGAGGGCGGCAAATGAGGCGATCGTCACGGAGGACTTGCAAACCGGCTATGGCGTCATGCAACGTTTGCGTGCGCAGGTAGATCAGATGGAACAAAACGAGTTGGCCTTACTGCGCACACGGACGGCCGACCTGAACAAATTCTCGTCATTCACCCCCACGCTGATAGTCATAGCCGCCATTCTCGCACTGCTGATTACAATTTCTTTCTACTTGCGCATCAGGAAGGACTTTGAAGAACGTGTGCGGCTGCAGGAAGAGCTTGTGGAGAAAGATCAGGAGATCACCAACCGTATTGCAATCATCAAGAGTATTGCCGACAAGATTGCGCAAGGGAGTTACGACATACGCGTCGATGACAAGCAGAGCGATGCACTTGGGAGCGTAGCGGGTTCGCTAAATCGCATGGCCGAGTCGCTGCAATACTCATTTAATGTGCTTTCAGAGAAGGAGTGGCTTCAGAATGGACTGGCCAGACTCAGTGAAGTGATGCTCGGCGAAAAGGATACCGAAACCCTTTGTCACGACGTAATAGACATGTTGGCCGGATACACCAACAGCCAGGTAGGTATGGTGTATCTATCGCAAGGCAACGAGCTTCAGCCTGTTGCCGGATTCGCATGCCTGCCGAACCGACCTTCCATAAAGGTGGGTGACGGCGCGTTGGGCCAGGCCGTTGCGAGCAGGAAGGTGGTTTCTCTTAAAGACATTCCGGAAACGAACGTCACCATTACCTTTGCTACCGGCAAGGCACTTCCGGTGGCTGTTGTCGCTTACCCGGTGACCGATGGATATGCCGTGGCAGGAGCAATTGAATTGGGTTCACTAGCGAACTATTCCGAAAGGGAATTGGCTTTTCTTGAGGCGGGTGCGTCCATGATCGGAATAGCGATAAACATTTCTCTGAATCGCCGTCGGCTTCAGCATCTGCTTGATGAGACGCAGGCCCAGACAGAAGAGCTGCGTGTTCAGCATACCGAGATGGAAAACCTCAACAGTGAGCTGGAGGTGCAATCAGAAAAACTTCAGGCGTCAGAAGAAGAATTGAAAGTACAGCAAGAGGAACTCAAGCAGGCGAACCAGGAGCTTGAAGAAAGGAGCCGGCTACTGGAGGAGAAGAACCTCACGATCACCGAGCGAAACATAGACATTCAGAGTCAGGCCGACGAACTTGCGCAGAGCACGCGCTACAAGTCTGAGTTTCTGGCAAACATGTCGCACGAACTGCGGACACCGCTCAATTCAATTTTGTTGTTGTCCAGGTTGCTTACGGAGAACCTGGAAAATAATCTCAGCACCGATCAAATCGAGTATGCGCGCGTAATTCAGAGCTCTGGCAACGGACTGTTGTCCCTTATTGATGAGATCCTCGATCTGTCAAAGATCGAAGCGGGCAAAATGCAACTCGAATATCAGCACGTTTCACTGAACGAGATCGTGGGTGACCTCGAGGGATTGTTTGGCCCTCTGGCACGAGACAAACACATCGAATATGAGAGTGACGTGGATGCAGGACTGCCGGCGAGCATCGAGACCGATAAGTTGCGCCTGGAGCAGATTTTGCGAAACCTGCTTTCCAATGCGATCAAGTTTACGGCAAGAGGTTCCGTAAAACTGAACCTGCGACGCGGCGACACGAAAGAAATGATTCAATTTGTGATAACGGATACGGGCATAGGTATTCCCGCTGATAAGCAGCAATTGATATTTGACGCGTTTCAGCAAGCGGATGGATCAACGCGTAGAAAATTTGGCGGCACGGGACTCGGTCTTTCGATCAGCCGGGAACTTGCTAAGCTTCTTGGAGGCGAAATCACGCTTCAGAGCAACCCGGGCCAGGGCAGTGAATTTACAGTAAGCGTACCGTTGCGAAAGGCTGTTCATGACACCAACACCGCTTTGCTACCCGTCCAACAGCTGGTTGTGTCTCGAACCGCAACGCTGCCATCGCAAGGCGCGATCGGTGTCGATAAGTTTATCAGTCCTACCATACCTCCCAACATTCCTGACGACCGAAACAACATTGGGCCACACGACAAGACCATTCTGATCGTAGAGGATGACATCAATTTTGCCAAATCACTGTTGGCCTATACGCGAAATAAGGGATACAAAGCGGTGGCTGCCGTTCGCGGTGACGAAGGCATAGAACTGGCGGCAGCACTACTACCCGTCGGGATTCTACTCGATATCCAGCTGCCCGTCAAGAGCGGCTGGGAAGTGATGGACGAACTGAAACGCAATCCTTTGACCCGCCACATACCCGTGCATATCATGTCTTCGTTCGAAATGAAAAACGAAGGACGTATGCTGGGGGCGATTGATTTCATCAACAAGCCGGTCACCACAGAACAAATGCAGGAGATCTTCCAGCGGATCGAATATGTGCTTACGAAACATCCGAAGAAGGTATTGATCGTCGAGGAGAATGCGCAGCACGCGAAGGCATTGGCCTATTACCTGGAAAGCTTCGCCGTAAATACGGAAGTAACGTCACAGCTCGATCAGACGATACAATCGTTCAATGAGCGAAATGCCGACTGCGTTATTCTTGATATGGGTGTGCCGGATCAGTCCTCGTATGATACCCTGGAAGCGATTAAGAAAACGCCGGGACTGGAGGGGTTGCCCATTATCATTTTCACGGGCAGAAGCATGTCGCATGCGGAGGAGATGCGCATCAAACAATACGCCGATACCATTGTTATCAAAACGGCGCATTCTTACAAGCGCATTCTGGACGAAGTCTCGCTCTTCCTTCATCTTATGGAAAAGGACCGCAAGGAACCCCTCGCGGCTCCTAAGTATGCGAAACTGGGCGCACTCAATGAGGTATTGAAAAGCAAAACGGTGCTTGTTGCCGACGACGATATGCGAAATATATTTTCGCTTACGAAGGCTCTGGAGAAGTACGAAATGAATGTCATCGCTGCTGTGGATGGAAAGGATGCTTTGCAAAAACTCAAATCGTCGCCGCAGGTAGATATCGTGCTCATGGATATGATGATGCCGGAAATGGATGGATATGAGTCAACACGCGCGATACGCAACATTCCGCAATTCCGACGGCTGCCGATCATTGCCGTCACCGCGAAAGCCATGATGGGCGACCGTGCCAAGTGTATTGATGCAGGTGCCTCAGACTATATCACCAAGCCGATAGATGCTGATCAATTGTTTTCGTTACTACGCGTATGGTTGTATGAAGGAGCGCAATGAAGGTAGAATGAAAACCGTGTTGCTCATAGACGACGACAGCCGGAATATCTTCGCCCTGAAGGCCGTGCTCAAGTCGCGAAACATCCGCTGTGTGACATCCACCAACGCCGCCGAGGGTATTGATCTGCTCAAATCGGACACAACCATATTGGCGGTACTCATGGATATGACGATGCCTGAAATGGATGGATATGAAGCGATAAGCACGATACGCCGGAGTGAAAGAAATACGATACCCATTGTGGCGGTAACGGCGCAGGCGATGGTTGGCGATCGCGACAAATGTCTCGCTGCCGGTGCCGACGCGTACCTGGCGAAACCCATCGATGTAGATCGCCTCATGGAACTCATGAATAGATTGTTAATGTAAATGGCCGACACCGTGGAAATCGAGGTTACGGATCAAGAGGTAGAATGGCTGCTTGACGATTTGATCGATCGATACGGCTACGATTTTACAGACTATTCCCGCGCCTCGTTTAAGAGACGCGTGACCCGTTTGATGAGCCAGGATAAATTTTTGAGTTTTGCGGAATTCAGATATCGACTGGGGGAGGATGCTACGTACTTGACTCGGTTCGTTGAACAAGTGACGGTGAATGTCACGGAGATGTTTCGCGATCCGCATTTTTATAAAGTGCTTCGTGAACAGATTCTGCCCGTGTTGGCTACCTGGCCGATGATCCGCATCTGGCATGCCGGGTGTTCTACCGGCGAAGAGGTTTATTCTGTAGCGATTCTGCTGAAAGAAGCCAATTTGTTGCATAAATCCGTGCAGTATGCCACCGATATTAATCCATCAGTGTTAGAACGGGCCAGGGCGGGAATCTTTCCGCTCAGTCAAATGAAGCAGTATTCAGAAAACTACATTCTCTCGGGTGGCAGGCTGGATTTTTCATCCTATTACACGGCGCAGTACAATTCCGTTAAGTTCGATGATAGCCTAGGGAGGCGCGTCGTGCTCGCCACCCACAATTTGGTCTCTGACGGAACATTCAACGAGTTCCAACTTATCCTTTGCCGCAATGTGATGATCTATTTCGACAAGATACTGCAGGACAAAGTAACGCGTCTTTTTTACGACAGCCTGGAGACGTTGGGGTACCTGGCATTGGGGTCGAAAGAGACCATTAAGTTTACGACAGTATTCGATAAATTCCAGCAGCTGGAAAATCGCGAGCGGATTTGGCGTAGAGTAAAATAGTCATGCACAGGAAGGAGCGATACACACTTTTGGTAATTGGTGGTTCGGCCGGGGCGCTGCTTACGGCACTGGACATCATTTCGGCATTAAAGCCGTCGTCTGCGCTTAGCGTAGTAGTTGTGCTTCACCGAAAGCAAACCCAGGAAGACACGCTGGTTGACCTGCTGACGGCAAGAACCCTTTACCGCGTAAAGGAAGTCGATGACAAAGACGAGCTTGAGCCAGGGTGTATTTACGTTGCCCCGGCAGACTACCACGTGTTGCTGGAAAAGGACTCGACCCTGTCGTTGGACGATTCTGAAAAAGTGAATTTCAGCCGTCCGAGCATAGATGTGACCTTTGAAAGCGCCGCGGAGGCCATGGGTAGCAAATTGATGTGCGTGCTGCTCTCTGGCGCCAATGCCGACGGCGTAGCGGGACTGATCGCAGCAAAACGCAAGGGCGCTTTCATTGTAGTGCAGGACCCTGCTGCTTCAGAATTCCCGGTCATGCCCCAACAGGCCATCAGTCAGGTAACGGTCGATATGCTTTTGAATCCACGTAATTTGCCGGTCTTGATTGACCTGCTTAGCTGAATGGTTCGATAAATGGCACCGGTTTGCATTACCTCAAGCCGGCATGAGGATGGCGCCAAGAATGTCGGTGTAGTCTTTAATCCGGACCGGCTTCTCAAATACAAAGTTTGCGCCGGCGCTTCGCAAATGTTGCGCCGTTTTTCCCGGCATCGATGTGGAGTACATGATGATCTGGACGTCGTCGAAGCTGGGCTTTCCGCGAAAAACCTGCAGGCATTTATCACCCGAAAGACCCGGCATGTTGATGTCGATAAAAATAAAGCCGGGTAGCTGTTCTTCCGATGCGGCCAACAGCTCGTTAACTGCCTCCTGAGGATACATATACAGACTGCATTTTATTTCAGCGTCCAGACCGCTAATTACTTGCTCCATTATCTCCAGGTCGTCCTGATCGTCGTCAATGACCGCCACTGACACTTGCGTTTTGCTCATAGTTAGCGATTGTGGTCGTAATCCTGCGCGAATTGCTTGTTTTGGCCGAGGGGGCAACCAATTGCAGGATCATGAAGTGTGATTTTCCGCATTTTTTTATTGGCGTGCAAGTTTTGCCTTTCGTGCGGCTTTATGGGATGGTGTGAGGACTGGGTTTCGAGATGCATTCGCGCCGTTACCGATTCTGATTTTTCTGAAAAATTCCTTTCGCGCCTTTCAGCAGCGTGATGCCACGTTCGAGCAATGTGCCGTCGGGAGCGAGGGCATAGTCATCGACTCCTTCCAATATTCTCGTCTCGGGATAAACAAATACCACGCTATTCTTACTGAAGACGCGCACCATCCTGGCAGGCAGCGCCTGGAATGCAGGGCTATGGGACACATTGCCCTTTCGCGACAGCACCCACATCAGCATGTCGTTTGCGTGCAAGGGCGTGTCGGCGGTAGGACCTTCTGCCAACGCTGCCGCTGGAATATGCTTCAGCGCGACGCTGGACCTGGTCGCGGCCATGAACTCCTGCATTTCGCGATGGGTTTCTTCGCTTGCATACAAGGTGATGCTCATGCTGACCTGGCTCGCCAGGCGCAACACGCGCGTGAGCCAGGCACTGAAGCCTGCTTCACGTTCGGCAAACGGGGCGCAGAACAGGTGCAACGCGGGATGGACATTTAGCGGCATGGCAAACCGCGTTAAAAAAACACATTGCGCTGTCTGGCTGATGAGGCCTTCGAACATTTTGCCGAAAAGAAAGTCAGACAATTTGTTCTTT
>DATHKA010000449.1:0-14241 GCA_035489615.1 Chryseolinea sp. | reverse complement strand
TCTTGTAGATGTTTCCCGAATGAAGCGTCCAGGGCCCCGTGACCTGACTGAGACCGCTGATCACTGCGCCTTCCGCGGACTGAAAAGTGACACCACTTTGCGCGGGCGTTACCGTTTCACGATATACCCCGGCGCGTATATTGACAACATCGCCGGCTTTTGCCACACTAGCCGCTTTTTGGACCGTCAGAAATGGCTGGGAAGCAGTTCCAGGGTTGCTATCAGCAGCTCCTGCCCCTCCTACGTAATAATCTGTCGCAAACAATAGACTTGACCAGCCGGATAACAAAATGAAAATTACAATCCTCATCACCATTCAAATTTAAATTCCACAATTCAATCTGCACTACAGTTAAGCCAAACTATTGACAGAAATCACCTCCATACCTTCACATGGTACCCCACATCGCAGCCACTATGACAATGATTTGTTACGAGGCAAGAAATTTGCGCGCAACCAGTGGGCAAATACGGCCTCAGCGGTCACCTTTGGAACGGCAGATCGATAAACGGGCTTATTTTGCGATGGCTGCCCTATTAATGTTTAAACATGTACATCGTTCGCATCAGACTTCTTTGCCTTCTGATATAACCGCTCATAGTGCTGGCACTCAGTGGATTACACCTCATGCAGCAAGATCTTGCCAGTCTTCGCAAACGTTAGAATTAAGGCCGATTAGCTTGTTTACTGTAACCCTTGACGATGATCGATTTATTATGAGCAATATCACTGGCAACAAAAATCTCCATCATTGCCTGCGCGCTGTGATCTGGGCATTTTTGAGGTACCAAATAATGTAATCAAACGCCCATGCGCACAAAAGAACCTGTCATTTCGGTGTTGACCCCTGTGTGGAACGGCCTACCCTATATAAAGGAGGCTGTTGAGTCTGTCCTCAATCAAGATTTTGAGGACTGGGAGCTGGTCATTAGTGACAACGGTTCAACCGACGGCACCCGCGATTACCTGGACACACTCACCGACCCCCGGATTAAGATATTCAAGCAGGAAAAAAACCTCGGTATCGACGGCAACCTCAATTTTCTTTATTCCAAGGCATCCTGTGAAATTTCATATTGCCTCTGTGCCGACGATTACTTTCATCCCGGAATGCTGACGAAAGTCGTGCAGGAATGGAACGCCTGCCCTGACGATGTGGCATTGATCGTATTTAATTGGAGAGACATTCTTACTTTCAACACAAGAGGCTGGCATTACTATGAAGCGCTTCCTCGTGTAATTAAGCCGTCTCTCTCGCAGCTGGCTTTTTTCCTGTTCGGCAATTTTGCCGGTAATCTCTCCAATATTTCCGCTCGCGTCAAAGACGTCGTCAATGCCGGAGGGTTCGATGAAGCCTACAGAATGGCCGGAGATTTTGAAATTTGGGCTCGTATCGGAAGAACCCGTACCATAGTCCTGAGCGATACGCAGGCCACACATGTGAGGGTTCATGAAGGGGTCGCCTCCAACTATATGAACAAGTATGGACAAATGTTCAAGGAGCAAACCTTTATTTACGAAACCCTCATAGAACGCCTTGTTGGATCCGGCAATATCAATTTCAACAGGCAGCAACTAGTCGACTATTTCAACATTGAAGTGTGTTCTTTTCATTATCGTGAGTCGATCAGGAACCTGCTTTACAATGGGCGATTGAAGTACCTATGGTTCTATTTGTCTTCTGAATCCAAAGTGTTCTGGCCCAAATGGAAGCGAATATTCGTTTCCTTGCCGTATGCCATCAATGAGAAAGGAAGAATGGAAGTCCTGGTGAAGATGGCCGATAAATTGTTGGTAGGCGCAAAATGAAAATTTCATTGCGACGAAAGTGGATCTTTGCCATTACAACGATTGCGTTGATCGTAATTGCTGAAACGCTGCTCAGAACCCTCTGGGGTTTTGGAAGCATGGTGCTTTTTTACGATGACCCCGATTTCGAGTATCTTGCAAAACCCAATCAAGAACGCATGCGTTTTGGAAATCACATTTCGTACAATGAGCAATCCATGAGGAGCAATCCTCTTTTATCGTCGGATGAATGTGTTGTATTGGGTTTCGGCGACTCCGTCATCAATGGGGGAACACTAACCGATCAGGATAGTCTGGCAACCTCTATTGTAGAAAATCAATTTGCGGGAAAAATTCGGTTCTTAAACATCAGCGCCGGAAGCTGGGGTCCCGATAACTGCGCAGCCTACCTTCGGACGCATGGAGATTTTCAGGCAAAGATGATCATCCTGGTAGTGAGCAGTCATGACGCCCATGATAACATGACTTTCGAAAAGACATCGGGCGTTCATGAATCATATCCTGATCACCAGTACCCATTGGCAATCGTCGAAGTGCTTGACAAGTATATCATTCCACGTATCCGTGGAATGATATCATCAGTACCGCAGGGAGATAACCTGATGATAAACAAGAATGGTGTAGGCTTCAATTCAGGCTTTCAGGAATTTCTTGAATACACGCAAAAGACGGGTATTCCTTTACTGATTTGTCTGCATGCTGAAAAAGCCGAAGTTGATGATCATGCATTCAATGCTCAGGGGAAAGAGATCCTGGACTTCTGCGTTCGGAACAAGATAAACGTCATCACGGGTTTCGAGATAGGTGAAAAACCGGAGTATTACAGAGACGAAATTCATTTAAATGAGAAAGGGCAAAAGGCCTGGGTTGATGCCTTTTCAAATGCCATACGCACCAACTTGCAATCGTGCCTGAACTAAAGTATTGACGCATGGTAACTGCCCGGAAAGAAATTGAAACGACGCTTACTGATGTAGCCAGCAGCCAGGATTTTACGAGCACGTTTATCAAAGGCTCGTGGATTGCCTACTTTATCTCAGCGCTATTTCAGATAATTTTCTTTACTGATCTGACAAACCTGGCCGTCGTGGTTATCATCGGCATAGGATGGCTGCTGTATACAAAGGCCTTTGTGCGATATGAGTTGTTCCGCGCGTTCTCACTTTCATCACTCGTAGTCTTTGGTTTCGCGTCAACGCACATTCTATTTCCCTTGATCTTTACCTCTCTGGAGGGCAAACCCGTAACCTATAACCTGGAATATCCCGAGGTCGTATTTCTTCATTCGCTGGCCGCTATGGCTGTGCTAATGGTTTCGCACACGGTTTATAGATCCTTTTCAAAACTGGCAGATCGACGTCGGTCCTTTTCACTCGTGGAAACCATAGGACTTTTCACGGCGCCAACCGATTTGCAGTTGTGGATCATGGGACTGATCGGGCTTGGTTCCATGTACTACATCTACTTCATTGCGCCAGATGTGTGGCAGTCTGTTACGGGGTCTGCAGCGGATAAGCTGGTTCAGTCGCTGATGTCTTTCGCGTATGCACCGTTTTTGATTGTCTGCGGAGTATTATATGGTCGTAAATCTAAGAGCCTCGGCGCAAACGCGGCGTTTTTGATTTTATTCATGATTGCTTTATTTGGTTTGGGTATTGGACGAAGCAGTACTGGCGCAATTATGTTTGGGTTCACGTCCATTGCGTTTGCCTATCTGATTGGTTGTTTCGTTGGCATTTTCAGACCACGATTTTTCACTTTCCGGAATTTCATTGTCGCAGGCATAGCGATCTGGCTCGTCGTCGGTCCTTTGGCAGACCTTCGAACTGCGATGGTAATTGTGCGCGGTGAAAGAAAAGAGATCTCCGCTGAGCAGTTATTCCTCCAGACGATGGAGGCTTACAGTGACAAAGAAGCGATCCGGCAGAGACGCGCTGACGACAGTGGTGAAGGGATAATGGACCCGGACTGGGATGAGCGCTACTTAGACAACGTGCTCACCGCCAGATTTGCCAATGTGAAATTCAATGACCTTAGCCTGGGCCGCGCCGAACAGTTAGGCACATACGATCCGGAAATGCTTGGCTTTGCACACGATTATTTGATTGGTGCGCTGCCTGATCCCATTATCAAGTTCTTCAATTTCGATGTGGACAAGGAGTTTGTCTATTCCATTTCAACGGGTGACTTTATCTACCTGAATTCCGGCGGCCAAGGTACGCCGGAGGGTTTCAGAGTTGGTCATTTTGCAGGAACGGGAATGGCAACATTCGGTTGGTGGTACCTTGCTATTCTCGGCGTTGGCATCATCCCTGTGTTCTACCTCATTGACCTTTTTCAGCAGAAGAAAAAGGACCATAATCATCAAGGCGAAAAGGATAGTGCACACATCAATTTTAGCGCTTGTGGGTTGCTCGCGCTCACTTCATTCTTTCAATTTCTTCAGTTGGAAACTGTCACGCAGTTAGGCACGTACATCATCAGAGGTTGGCTACAGTTGACCTTTCTATACCTGGTTATTTTCTATCTGACGAGATTGATTAGCGGGGCTGGTATGAAGCGGTTAAAGTGGACCGCCGCATCAACTTGATCCCATCCGATTTTTTATGGCTTGTCGTTGATCATCCCTGAACGAGGGTATGATAAGCCCAGATATCATTCACCTATGAAGATTGTTTTCTTTGCCCATCCCGACTTTCTTGGACACAAAAGCATGACGCGATTCGCCAAGCTGCTTTTTGACGGAATGCAGCGCCGTGGCCATGAAGTCGAGACGTGGATGCCTGAACCTGTCGTTTCCAGGTTAAGTCGTACGGCATTCATACAAAAATGGCTAGGGTACATTGATCAGTATTTACTGTTCCCGGCAAAAGTCAGGCAATTGCTCAAAACCAAAGAACCAGATACCTTATTTGTATTCACCGATCAGGCCCTTGGACCATGGGTGCACCTTGTCGCGAACAGACCCCATGCAATACATTGTCACGACTTCCTTGCACTCAGATCCGCGCTTGGCGAATTCTCTGAGAATCGCACCGGCTGGAGTGGACGCATCCTGCAGAACTATATCCGTAAGGGATTTTCAAGGGGCCGGAATTTTATCTCGGTTTCCAAGAAGACCAAAGAGGATCTCGCCAGGTTTATCCTTTCAAAACCTGCCGTATCGGAAGTCGTTTACAACGGCTTACACCGGGCATTCACCAGGCTCGACGCTCAGTCATCAAGAGCGGCACTCGGAAAGCACACTGACCTTGACCTAAGCATGGGGTATTTGCTTCATGTCGGAGGGAATGCGTGGTACAAGAACCGAATGGGTGTAATCGATATTTACGAAGCATGGAGGCGGCTGACTAAGCGTCCACTGCCATTGATTCTGATCGGCCAACCCTTATTAGATAGTGCAAGCCAGAAGGTGGCTTCTTCTCCATATGCCGCCGATATCCATTGCCTGACACAAATCGATGACGACGAAATTGTATTGGCATACGCAGGTGCCATTGCTTTCCTCTTCCCCTCACTGGCCGAGGGATTTGGATGGCCGATTGCCGAGGCAATGGCGTCGGGAGCCCCTGTGATCACAACGGGAGAAGCACCGATGTCTGAAGTAGCACAAGAGGCGGGGTATCTCATACCAAAGCAACCAGCCGATAAGACTGAAGTCGGACAATGGGCGGCGGAGGTTGCCCGTACGGTTGAACTTGTCACGAACCTTTCACCTGAAGCACGTGAGCATGCCATCAGGAAAGGCATCGATAATGCAGTTCGATTTGAAACGGAGCACTCGCTTGATCAAATCGAAGCTATTTATAAAGCTGTGCTGAACAATTCCCGCCTAAACAACGGAGCGTTATGAAGGTACTTCACGTTCTGACAGGGATTGATCCAAGGCTGGGAGGCGTTAGTCAGGCCGTTCGCACTATGTCCCTTGGCTTGCAGGAACTTGGAATCCATTGTGAAATTGCCTGCCTCGATCATCCTGAGGAGTTATTCATAAAAAATTCTCCTTTCAAGATTCACGCGCTTGGTCCGGCAAAGGGACCTTGGGCCTACAGTGACAAGCTGTATCCGTGGCTTATTAACCATCTCACTCAGTTCGACACCGTCGTATTGCACGGTCTTTGGCAATATCATGGATACGCCGTGTCAAAGGCAATCAGCGACCTGAAGCGAAGGCAGTCTGGGGGAAGGCTAAAGGTCCCCGGATTTTACGTGATGCCGCATGGTATGTTGGATCCATACTTTCAGCGCGCATCGGGTAGAAGACTGAAAGCCATCCGTAATTTGATTTATTGGCAGTTAATAGAGCGCAAAGTCGTCAACCATGCCGACGGATTGTTGTTCACTTGTGAGGAAGAGCGGAACCTGGCGCGTGAGCCCTTCAGGCCGTACAAACCAAAGAGGGAATTAGTTATCGGACTTGGTGTGGAAGAGCCTCCGGCACGCAATTCCTCGATGGCCAACGCGCAGGTGTCGAAGGACCAGGATTTTCTTCTGTTCCTAAGTAGAATTCACGAGAAGAAGGGAGTCGAAGAATTGTTGCGTGGATTCAGTCAAGCCATCAAGGCGCCCTCGTCACAAAGGCTTATCGTCGCAGGTCCGGGCCTGGAAACGCGCTATGGTGCCGATATGAAGTCACTGGTTAATTCTAATCGGGCATTGACCGGTTCGGTTATTTTTCCAGGCATGCTTGCGGGAGATTCGAAGTGGGGCGCCTTTTATGGTTGTGAGGCTTTCATACTTCCCAGTCACCAGGAGAACTTCGGCATAGCCGTCGTAGAAGCATTAGCATGCGGCAAGCCCGTGCTTATTTCCGACCAGATAAACATTTGGCGTGAGATCGAGCAAGCCGGCGCAGGTTTGATCGCCAGGGACACCGTTGAAGGCGTGACCTCCCTCGTGCAGAGGTGGCAAAATCTGAGCCCGCTCGAGCGTAAGACGATGGGAGACAACGCCAGAAAATTGTATCTCGACAGTTTCTCTGTGCGCGCTGCTGCCGAAAGATGTTTACATGCGATAAGTGAGTCCTGATATATCAACATGATACAGACAGATCTTTCCAAGTTCAGCGTCGGTGATTACAAGGCTGGCCCACGGCTGAAATCTTTAGTTTGGTACTTCGTTAATTATTATTTCTTCGCAGCCTCATTCCCGTGGCCCGGTAAACTGAAAACAATACTCTTGAAATTGTTTGGCGCGCGCGTGGGAAAAGGACTCGTGATTAAGCCTCGCGTTCGAATCAAGAATCCGTGGCGTCTGACGATCGGTGACAACTGCTGGTTTGGTGAAGACGTGTGGATCGATAATCTTGCCAATGTTACCATTGGCCATAACGTTTGTCTTTCGCAGGGCGCTATGCTGCTCACAGGCAATCACGACTATACACTCAGTGATTTTCCTTACAGGCTCGGCCAGATTGTATTAGAAGACGGAGTTTGGATAGGCGCGAAGAGCGTGGTGTGTCCGGGCGTCGTCTGTAAAACTCATGCCCTATTGACCGTTAACTCCGTTGCTACAAAAGCGCTGGAGGCGTGGTCAATTTATTCCGGCAATCCCGCCGTGTTTCAGCGAATGAGAGTGATGAAAGGATGAACATCCCCCCCTGTTACGGAGTGTATTTCCGACGCGTTGCCCTCACCGATTATGCACCGGTAAGGTGATCCGCGAGGCGGTAAGTCAGCGCCAATGAGGTAAGTCCTGTATTGGCATAGCTGGATGTTGGCAATACACATGGACCGCAGGCAAATACATTGGCGGTTTCGTGCATCCTTAAGTTGACGTCAAGCACACCTTGGTTTTTAGATGCCGACATGATTAAACCGCCAGCCTGGTGATAATTGTCCCCCACGTGCTCGAGCCAGTCATTTGAATCGCGCGTCAGCCAGTCTTCCAGGACAAGTTTGCCCAGATTGTTCTCTTCCAGGTACGCCTTCACGGCAAGGGCGAACTCCCGGATGGGCTTCAGTTCCCGGCCATCCAGCTTCCAGTTGAGTTCGACTTTCGGTCGCCCGCTCTTGTCCAATTCTGTTTGTGAAATGGAGATGGCTGAATCCTTTACCGATATCTGTTGAGCTTGTATGGATAACGTGATCTTCGAGTTAAAAGGAATGAATATCTGATTGTCTTTTATATATCTGAAGATCAATGGCATGATCTGAGGAAGCGTCTTAGCCACCTTAAAGAACATCATTACCTTGTCTTTGAGCGTGGTCTGTTTCTGCGACCGGCCAAGTACGGCCTTGGCAAACTGTTTGAAATTGTCCAGGTGCTGTGTTACGTCGCTCGTAAAGGAGAAAAAACCGGATACACCAAGATAGGTATGGTCCTGCGTGGTCGAATTGATTCTTAGCTTCGGTTGTAACTTGCTGCCCTTTCGAATAACGTTGGAGAATTTACTAAAGAACGGCTTCGACGCGTTTTGAATTGAACCCACCCTTAATACCGGGTGATCCTGAAAGTACTTACCAATAAACTGGTTATCGGAAAAAGGGCAATTCTTCTGCCGCGCACTAACCAGCAGTAGTCTGCATATTTCAAAGGTGCCACTGGCCAGAACAATTTTATCAAAACCACGAAGCTCTTCTGTCTTTCCGTCGCTAAGAAGTTCTATTGACGTGCAGCGATCACCTGAAAAGATCAGATTGCTGGCAATGGTGTTCTCGTAGATGGTAACCAACGACGACTCATGAAGCGCGTTATAGAAGTGATTCTTGAAGTTGGGTTGCCGTAACCAATGCGTATAAAACAATTCCAACGACTTACCGGAAATAGGCTTGATTGCTTCAGCGTAGTCAACGGTCTGGCCCTCAAATCCGAGCTTCGCATAGGTCTGCTTATAATACTGCTTTAGCTCCGGCCAGCTTACGATCCAAGGCGGCTGATCATAGTTTCCCCTGGACTCAACGTCTACAGGCAAAAACTCAGCAAGCTGTCCTCCCCAAAGATTGGTTGTTCCTCCAATTCCTTTGGCCCTTCCAATAGCGATCCCGGTATGTCGAAATCCCCGGCTAGCGTATTCATCGTCGCCAAAAGATTGTGATTGCTGATTTCCCGCTTCAATTAATATTATTGTCTTCCCCCTTTGCATTAACTCATGTGCCAGGAAGAGACCCATCGTACCACCTCCAACAATTACAATTGAACCTTCAGGTGCCGTTTTCATTTTTTTTGCGATAGAAGCGTATTGACTAGACCAGGATTCTCAACGAATTTCAAGAACGACTCTACGTTCGACTTTATAGAGGATACAGATCGTGTTGAGAATATTATTTTTCCTGACGGATTTCTGTCCACAGCTTGCGAAATCAGGTAGCCGCCCCTTTGATAAGCAGGTATATGCTGCAACGATGGATCATGAAATCCTTTCAGACAGCTGTGATGAAAATGGCGATGGCCTGGCAATTTGGACATGATTTCCTTCGTCAGTGCAGGCTCATTCCCATCATACTGAAGAACGTCCCAATTCACAAAGTCACTTGCATTTACGGTTTTGAAACCCAACGCGTTTGTGCCCACACCAATTTGCCGGACACTACCTTGTTTCTTCAGCTCCTGGAGATAGTTGAACGCCTCGTCGGTAAGAAACGAGGGAAGCCCTTCGTGCAACAGATAATAATCAACATAGTCTGTCTGAAGGCGCTTGAGGCTTGTCTCAAAAGACCGTTGGATTGACCCTTTGTCAATTTTGCGAACATCAGGGCCCTTGTAAACATCTGTTCCCGATGATGCGCCCGCCGGATGACGCCTTATCGATTTCACGATATAGTTGAGCGCAAGGATAAGGTGAACAGAAAGGGTGTCGGTGTTATGGTCATTGCCCAGTCCGAACTTTGTGGTCAGGGTTACTTGATTGCGCTTGTTTTTCAGGAACCTGCCATAGATCACTTCGGAATATCCCTGACCATACAGCGGAGCCGTGTCGAAATGCCGGATACCGAATTCGAAAGCCGTGTCAAGGAGTCTCATGATTTCCCTCAGTGACTTTAAATTCGTCAGGGTTGCCCCGCCGAAACCAAGTTTATCTACCATATTTTGCCGGGAATATACCTTAGAAAAGGGTATCGTTGATGATTCCGGATCGGCAAGTTAGCAGGTCACCAGCCTTTCCTAAATGACGAGCATCATCCTTTTGGATGACAAAAAGCTTTGGTCTGAAGCAAGCGTTAGTGTGTTCCTGCAATCGTGTGTATTGATTTTACCGAAAAGGATCGAGCAGAATTTTAATCACCTCTACAGGCAAAATCGATCACATACCAATATCCTCGAGGGCGTCGTCAAGACTTTTGGCGCCCTCAAAGAAGCCAACCAATTTCAGCATCACGGCATCTACAATTGTGTCGGGACATGAAGCGCCACTCGTGAGCACGATCTTTACCGTGTCCTTCGATGGAAGAAAGTTGGTTGTAATTCGGGTTTCCTTATTTGCGTAATCAAAGTGCCTGATGGAAGTCCGGGACAAGATCTCTGTTGCCGAATTGATGAAATACGTGGGGAATTTTCGTTCACACAGTTCAACAATGTGCGATGTATTGGAACTGTTATATCCCCCCACAACGATTGCCAGATCAGCACCGGTATTGAGCAATTCATAAGTTGAGTCCTGATTATCATTCGTTGCATAACACAACGTATCTCTCGTATCTGCAAAATGAGTGGCAATGTTTTGCGGACCATACTTGGCGAGCATGATCTCTCTGAAATAGGTGGCTATCGTTTGGGTTTCTGAAGCCAGCATGGTCGTCTGATTCACCACCCCCACACAAACCAGGTTTTCAGAAGGCCTAAAGCCGTCGGTAAATCTGCCATCGAAATCGCGGAGGACGTCTGACTCCGAGCGCTCGCCCCGCATGAAAGCTCCCAACAATTCAGCTTCACGTAAGTCCCTTACTACGATCGCATGACCGCGCTGGGCGCTATGCGAGAACGTCGCCCTGGTTTCCTCGTGCCGTGGCTTGCCATGAATGATCGTGGTGAATTTTCCTTCTGCCAGCTTTTCGGAGCGGTTCCATACCTTCTCGACAAACGGGCAGGTGGTATTGTACTTTTCAACAGCGATTGCCTTGGAGCGCAGCAGCTCCTCAATTTCAACGGTGGTACCGAACGCCGGAATAATTACTACGTCATCTGCGAACAACTCGTCCCACGGAACAAACTGCGTTCCATCGGTGTCCATGATGAATTTGATGCCACGGCTCTCGAGGTCTTTGTTAACCTCCTGGTTATGGATCATCTGGCTGAGAAGATAGACACGGCGGCCGGTATTTTCTTCAAGTGCCCGGTAACTGATCTCTATGGCGTTTTCAACACCATAGCAAAAGCCGAAATGCCGTGCTACGTAAAATTGCACGGGTCCGAAATCCAGTAATGTTGGCGTGAAATCCTGTTTGCGCAGATCGCGCTTTCGACGTACCTCTTTTATTCTTCCGGTGATGGAAGAACGATAGTAGGCAGGTATATCAAACTTTTTTATGGCAGTATCCTATTGATCCAACGGTAAAGTTAGTGTTTTCAACGGTGAAGAAGCAAAAACGCCCTCAGTCCTGAATGAGGGCGTTTGACGTTATGCTGCTTTCGAAAGTTTGTCTTCCTTCACGGTATTGATCCGAACTTCCTTGCTTTCGAGATCAAACCATTTTACTTCTACAAAATTGTTTTTGATGTACTTCAACACTTCCATCACTTTTCCATCGATCTTACTGCGAACACGTTCGCCCTTTCTAAACAGTCTCCTCATATTATTATTGTACTATTATCTTCTAAATGCGTAGTTAAACTCGCGCGGGAAATCCTCATAAGTTCCTGACAGTATCACCAGGTCGCCCGCTTTCTTCTTTTTGATCACGTCTGTAAATTCCTTAACGGAACGTATAGGCTGATCGTTGATCTTCGTGATAATAAATCCCTCGCGCATTTCCGTGTATCGCGATACTTTACCCGTTCCCAGTGCCTTCACTTTGACACCATTGTCCAACTCCAGTCGCTTCAACACCTTGGCATCAAGGTCTTCCATTTGTATTCCAAGAGCGGAAACCGCGTCTGGTTCTTCCCTTGAGACGGTGCCGGTCTTTCCATCCTTATTCTTCAAAACAACCGGGACGTCTACCACATCACCTTTCCGATTCACTACCATGGTGACCTTGTCACCCGGCCGATGGCGACCGATGTACTCGATCAACGCCGTACTCGACTTGATCGGCGTTTCATCAATTCGCACCACGACGTCACCCTCTTTCAATCCGGCTTCCTTCGCTGAACTTTGCTCAGCAAAGCCGGAAATATACGCTCCCTCGTTTATCGAAAGTTCCTTCTCCTTTGCCAGGTAACTATCGACGCTGGCGACCGTCACGCCCAACCAGCCACGTTGAACAGCACCGAATTTAATCAGATCTTCAACGATCTTGCTAACAATATTCGACGGAACTGCAAATCCGTAGCCAGAATATGAACCGGTAGGGCTGGCAATTGCTGTATTGATCCCCAAAAGCCCTCCACTGAGATCTACCAGAGCACCCCCACTGTTGCCTGGATTAATCGCTGCATCGGTCTGGATAAAAGACTCTATCGCGGTACTTCCTTCCCCATTGTTCCTCCTCAAAATGTTGATATTCCTACCCTTCGCGCTGATAATTCCGGCCGTTACAGTCGAGGTGAGATTATAAGGGTTCCCTACTGCCAGCACCCACTCTCCAACTTTTGCCTTGTCCGAATCTACAAAAGATAGATGCGGAAGACCGGTCTGATTTACCTTTATTATGGCCAGGTCTGTATCCGGATCTGTGCCGATCACCTCCGCCTTCAAGGTCCGATTATCGTATAGTGTTACCTCCACCAGGTCGGCATCCTGCACGACGTGATTGTTAGTGACGATATAGCCGCTCTCATTCACAATAACACCCGAGCCTGAACTTTGGCTCGGACCACGCTGACCTCGCGGACCAAAGAAATCGCGAAACGGATCGCCGCCTGTGGTTTCTTCACCACGATCACCACCCTGCTGCGTAGACCTGATAAAAACTACTCCTGGCATAACCTGCTCGGCGGCAGCCGTAAAATCCAGCGGTATAGCCTTGCCATTGTCATCCACTTTGTAAGCCACCTTCGACGTAGGCAACGTCTTACCATAATCCAATTTGACGGTGTCCTGCTCGCCAACGAACCACCGATACGATGCTACTGTACACACACTTCCCAGAACTGCGGCCAGAAAAAGAGAACCGAATCTTTTCATACTACTCTGTTATCATTAAAAGTCTTTTCCAATATCGACAGCGCAAAAACCAGGCAAAACGCGGAAGGCTGATATTTTGTCAGTCTCGGGCCAACTCACCATGTCCCGTTTTTTGACGAATTCTGTCATAATAGCTAATTACGAAAGTTTTCGGATTTGGGTTCCCGCGCCGTGAACATTTTGTTGTGCCGGCGGAAATGTGACATGAGCGGAGGGCAGGCCAAATGATACCCCATTATTCGGTATTTATGCAAAACAACGTCTCAGCAGGCAAAAACGACCAACCGAGACCATAACTCATAATGGGTGACACTCGTTCATCTACCAAGATGGAAGAGTTTTACAGTCCAGCCAGAATGAGTGATCTGTACCAGACACCGGACAATTCTGATTTAAAGCGTGAACTAGAAGAAAGTGCAAAACGAAAACTGCGCACGTTGCGCATGTTGCTCATTCTTTGGGTTGTGTCGTTTGCCATCGTGCTCTGCTGGTTCACCTTGTCGCGCCTATAATCTTTTCGCT
This sequence comes from Chryseolinea sp., assembly GCA_035489615.1. Taxonomy (GTDB): domain Bacteria; phylum Bacteroidota; class Bacteroidia; order Cytophagales; family Cyclobacteriaceae; genus Chryseolinea. The sequence continues at coordinate 685 of DATHKA010000449.1, read as the reverse complement.
ACCCGCATTCTGCTGCATTTTTTGGATACTTTTATGGCGCTGCGATATACATGCAATGACTATTTCTGGAAACGTAACGCTAAAAAAAGGAAAGGCCTTTTCCATTGAACGCCGGCACCCTTGGGTTTTTTCAGGTGCGATTCAACAAATGGATCATTCAATACACGACGGAAGCTGGGTTCGCGTGATGGATGAAAAGGGTAACGTCCTGGCTACTGGTCACTATCAGAGTGGAAGCATCGCCGTTCGAATCCTTACCTTCGGACCCGATACACCTGATGATCGGTTTTGGGAGCAGCGCATTGAAGCCTCGCTGACTGTGCGCAACAGTATTGGCCTACCCAATGAAAGAACCAATTGCTTCCGGCTCATTCACGGTGAAGGCGACTCCCTGCCGGGATTGATCATTGACTACTATGATGGCGTTGCCGTCATACAGGCGCATTCCTTAGGTATGCATGTAGATCGTGAACGCATCGCCCAGGCACTGAACACGGTATTCAAACATTCTCTTCGTGCGGTTTATTACAAGAGCCATTCCACGCTTCCGAAACAGGTGGATGATACTACCACGAAAGGATACCTGCTGGGAATGGGTGGCGTACCTCACGTTGTACTGGAGCATGGCAATAAGTACTTTATTGATTGGGAAGAGGGCCAGAAAACAGGCTTCTTTCTGGACCAG